>JBBQAB010000088.1:0-5206 GCA_038198385.1 Propionibacteriales bacterium | reverse complement strand
TGCTGCAGGGCTTCATCCTGTTCATCGCCGTGATCTACGCCCTGGTCAACCTCGTCGTCGATCTGCTCTACGGCGTCATCGACCCCCGGCTGCGTACCTCATGAGAGGCCACCTGTGACCGCCGAACCCGTGACGGACCGCCCCCAGGCCCTGACCGACCTGATGGGCGACGTCGGTCTGGACGAGCGGGGGACCAGCCTGTGGCAGGGCGCGTTCCAGCGGCTGCGTCGCAACCCGTCCGCCATCATCGGGGCCCTGATCGTGCTGGCCTTCGTCCTGGTCGCGATCTTCGCGCCGCTGATCGCCCCGTACGAGCCGGCCAAGAGCCAGTGGATCGAGCAGGTCACCCCGAGCAGTGTCCCGGGACACTCGGCCGAGCACCTTCTCGGTCTCGACCCGCTCGGGTCGGACCTGTTCACCCAGCTCGTGTACGGCGCCCGTCAGTCCCTGATCATCGGCATCGTCTCGACCGCGTTCGGCCTGGCCGGAGGGGTCGTTCTCGGCACCCTCGCGGGTGGTCTCGGCGGGTGGGTCGACACGCTGGTGATGCGGCTGGTCGACATCCTGCTGTCCATCCCGTCCCTGCTGCTGGCGGTCAGCATCGCCGCCGTGCTCGGCCAGCGTCCTAGCGCGATCATGATCGCGATCGGAGCGGCCCAGGTGCCGATCTTCGCGCGGCTGCTGCGCGGGTCGATGCTCGCCCAGCGCAACCAGGACTACGTGCTGGCCTCGTTCTCCCTCGGGCTGAAGCGCCGGACCATCGTGCTGAGCCACGTCCTGCCCAACTCTTTGGGGCCGGTCATCGTGCAGGCGACGCTGACGCTTGCGACCGCCATCATCGAGGTGGCGGCCCTGTCCTACCTGGGGCTGGGGGCCCCGGACCCGGCCGTGGCCGAGTGGGGTCGGATGCTGGTCAAGGCGCAGGACCGGCTGCAGAGCGACCCGCACCTGACGCTGCTCCCCGGCATCTGCATCGCGGTGACCGCCCTGGGCTTCACCCTGCTGGGGGAGTCGCTCCGCGAGGCGCTCGACCCGAAGTCGAGGAGATGAGATGAGCCAGACCGTCGCTGTCGAGCCGGCCGGCCGGCCCAGCCGGCGGTCCGCGCGGGAACCCGTCGACCGCAGCCAGCCCCTGCTCGAGGTCAAGAACCTCAACGTCACCTTCCAGCGTCGCGGTGGTGCGGCCACCCGGGCGGTCGACGGGGTCTCCTTCAGCGTCAAGCCCGGAGAGGTCGTCGGTATCGTCGGCGAGTCCGGCAGCGGCAAGTCGGTGACCTCGCTCGCGGTGATGGGGCTGCTCCCCCCGCGCGGCGTCCAGGTCAGCGGCGAGGCGCTCTACCGCGGCCGCAACCTGCTGACCATGGGTGACCACGAGCTGTCCAACCTCCGGGGCCGTGACCTGGCCATGGTCTTCCAAGATCCGATGTCCTCGCTCAACCCGGTGATCCCGGTGGGGCTGCAGGTCACCGAGGTGCTCCGTCGACACGAGGACATGACCCGGGAACAGGCCCGGAACGAGGCCGAGGACCTACTGCGCCGCTGTGGCATCCCCGACCCGCACCGCCGGCTGGGGGAGTATCCGCACCAGCTCTCCGGCGGGATGCGGCAGCGCGCCCTGATCGCCGTCGCCCTGGCCTGCAAGCCGGCCCTGCTGATCTGCGACGAGCCCACCACCGCCCTTGACGTCACCATCCAGGCCCAGGTGCTGGAGCTGCTCAAGGAGCTGGTCAGCGAGCTCGGTACGGCCATGGTCATGATCACCCACGACCTGGGGGTGGTCGCGGGGCTGTGTGACTTCGTCAATGTGATGTACGCCGGCCGGGTGGTCGAGTCCGCGGACCGCCGCGAGCTGTTCGCCCATCCGCGGCACCGCTACACCCACGGCCTGCTCAGCTCGATCCCCCGGCTGGACTCGCCACGGGGCGAGGCGCTGCAGCCGATCCCGGGAACGCCGCGGGACACCATCGCCTGGTCCAAGGCGTGCGCGTTCGCCCCGCGGTGCCGGTTCGCCGACGACGACTGCGTGGTCGACGACCTCGAGCTCGTCCGGCTCGGGGCCGACGGACACCGCGTACGGTGCGTGCACCCGGCCGCTGAGGAGGAGAAGTGACGACCAGCCAGACGGTGCCCGGACCGGTGGGAGCCGAGGCTCCCGAGCCGCCGGCCGACGTGCTGTTGTCGGTCCGGGGCTTGCAGGTGCACTTCCCCATCAAGCGGGGCTTGGTCTTCGACCGCACGGTGGGTCACGTGCGGGCCGTTGACGGCGTCGACCTCGACGTCCGCCGGGGCCAGACGTACGGGCTGGTGGGGGAGTCGGGCTGCGGCAAGTCGACTTTCGGCCGCGGTCTGCTCCGGCTGGAGGAGCCCACCGGCGGCACGGTCACCTTCGACGGTCGAGACGTCCGCTCGCTCAAGCCCGAGGCGCTGCGACTGATGCGCCGTCGGATGCAGATGGTGTTCCAGGACCCGCTGGCCAGCCTGGACCCGCGGCAGTCGGTGGAGAGCCTGCTCACCGAGCCGCTGACCGTGCACGGGCTCTCGCCCGCCGACGCCGAGGAGTTCGGGCGCGACTCCAGCAGCAGCCACCTGGCCAAGGCCGCGGCCATGCTCGAGGTGGTCGGGCTGCCCCGTGGGGCCCTGGCCAAGTATCCCCACGAGTTCTCCGGCGGTCAGCGCCAGCGCATCGGGATCGCCCGGGCCATGATCCTGAACCCCGACCTGGTGATCGCTGACGAGCCGGTGAGCGCGCTGGACGTCTCGGTCCAGGCGCAGGTCATCAACCTGCTCGAGCACCTGCAGGACCTGCTCGGGCTCACCTACATCGTGATCGCCCACGACCTGGCCGTGGTGCGCCACATCAGCGACGTGATCGGCGTGATGTACCTCGGCCGGCTGGTGGAGGAGGCGCCCAGCGACGACCTGTACGCGCAGCCGCTGCACCCGTACACGATCGCGCTGATGTCGGCCATCCCGATCCCCGACCCCGAGATCGAGGACCACCGCGAGCGCATCCTGCTGCGCGGGGACCTGCCCAGCCCGGCCAACCCGCCGTCGGGCTGCCGGTTCCACACCCGCTGTCCCTACCGTCAGGAGACCCGGTGCGACACCGAGGAGCCGCAGCTGCGTGACCTCGGGGCGGTCGCTCCGGGCCGTCGGGTGGCCTGCCACTTCGCGGAGGAGATCGTGGCCGGGCAGATCACCATCAGCGACCCGACCCTGCAGGTCGACCCGGTCGCCGGCTGAGCCGCGGACGAGTCCGACGGTGTCAGCGGACCGTGGCAGGCTGACGCGATGCTGACCTTCTTCGACTCCTACGCCACCCCGGTAGGGGTGGTCGGCGTGCTCGCCACCGACTGCGGGGTGCGTGAGGTGGGCTGGGGGCTCGAGCCTGAGGACGCCGCCGCCGAGCCCCACGAGCTGGTCCAGACCGCGCTCGGGCAGCTGCGGGAGTACCTCGCGGGCCAGCGCCACACGTTCGACCTGCCGCTGGACCTCGCGCCGCTCGAACCCCGCACCGGCGCGGTGCTGGCGGCGATGCGCACGATCGGCTACGGGGAGACCGTCACCTACGGCGAGCTGGCCCGGCGCAGCGGCACGGGGCTCCCGGCCCGGGCCGTCGGCTCGATCATGGGGGCCAACCCGGTCCCGCTGGTCATCCCCTGTCACCGGGTCGTCGCCGCCGACGGCCTGGGGGGCTACTCGGGGGGCGATCCCGGCCGAGGGCTGGCCACCAAGCGCTGGCTGCTGGAGCTCGAAGGGGCGCTGCCGCCCCCGTTGCTCTGAGGCCCACTTGCGCTGAGGAGGGCAGGCGGCTGCTCTGAGCCCGCAGCTCCCTTCAGTCCCTCAGCGGCCCTGGGCCCAGCGGGGCGGGCCGCCGCGGTCGCGACGGGGTAGGCCCTAGAGGTAGTGGCCGGTGAGCTCATGACGCACGGGCGGCGCCTCGTGCGGCAGGTCGACCGGGAGCAGGGTGCGTACGTCGGCCGAGCTCGGGTCGTGCAGCTGGATCAGCCGCTCGGCCTGGATGGAGACGGTCTCCTCGAGGACGTTGCGGACGAAGCGGCCGTTGCCGAAGCCGGCCGGGTGGGGGTCCGGGATCAGGTTTCGCAGACCCGCGACTATCCCGGGGCCGAGGGTGAAGCCGCGCTGTCGGGCGATGACGGAGAAGATCTCCACCAGCTCGTCGGTGTCGTAGTCCTCGAAGCTCAGGGTCTTGGGGAACCGGGAGGCCAGACCGGGGTTGAAGGCCAGGAACCGCCGCATCTCCTCTGGGTAGCCGGCCACGATCACCACCACCTCGTCGCGGCGGTCCTCCATCAGCTTCAGCAGGGTCGAGACGGCCTCGACGCCGAAGTCGCGGTGTGAGTCCTCGGGGACCAGCGCGTACGCCTCGTCGATGAACAGCACCCCGCCCGAGGCCTGGTCGAAGACCTTCCGCACCCGGGGTGCGGTCTGGCCGACGTACTGGCCGACGAGGTCGAGGCGGCTGGCCTCGACGAGGTGACCGTGGGTGAGGGTGCCCTGCTGGGCGTAGATGCGGGCCAGCAGCCGGGCCACCGTAGTCTTGGCCGTCCCCGGGTTGCCCACGAAGGCCATGTGCCGCGACCGCTCCTGGTCGGGCATGCCGGCCGCGGCCCGGAGCTGGTCGGCCCGGGCCTCGGCGACGACCCGGCGGACCTGCTCCTTGACCGGGGCCAGTCCGATCAGGTCGACCAGCTCGGCGTGCGGGTCGCCGATCCGGACGGCCGGGACGGTCGGGTCGTCGGGCTCTTCGAACACATCCTCAGACGCCATCAGCCGCGCGATCCGGGTCGGCGCCGTCGGAGCGGGCGGGGAGGGTGCCCGTACGGGTTGCGCGGCGAGGGACTTGACCAGGGGGTTGGCGCCCCGTCGGACGGTGTAGAGCTCTTCGAGGTCGGTGACGAAGCCCACGGTGTCGGGGGCGGCCGACGGGCTGGGCGGCCCGGGCAGACCGGCGACGACCCGGGAGACCTGCGCAGCCATTGCCAGCCAGGCCCGGCAGGTGTCCACCTCACCGGCCAGCAGGGCGCGGGAGATCCAGCCCCGGTTGGCCTGCAGCCACTCCAGGGCGTCGAAGCGCGCGCTCCGCTCGGCGTATGCCGTGGTGATCTCGGCGAACTGCTCCGGACCGACCGCGACGGCCAGGCCCGCGGGCAGGGTCTCCACGTCGTCGCACAACGCCATCGAC
>JBBQAB010000087.1:0-5262 GCA_038198385.1 Propionibacteriales bacterium | reverse complement strand
CCCACCCGCGAGGTGCTCACGTGGGAGAGCTACGGGGCCGGGATCCGGTCCCTGGCCCAGACGGTGGCCGACAGCGGGTTCGAGCCCGACGTGGTCCTGGGGATCTCGCGTGGCGGGTTGATCCCGGCCGGCAGCCTCGCCTACGCACTCGACTGCAAGAACCTGTTCACGATCAGCGTCGAGTTCTACACCGGGGTGGACAGCAGGCTGGACGTCCCGGTGATGCTGCCTCCGTTCCTCAACGCCCACGACCTGGACGAGGCCTCGGTGCTGATCGTGGACGACGTGGCCGACACCGGGCGCACGCTCGAGTTGGTCCAGACCTTCTGCGCCGGTCACGTCCGCGAAGCCCGTACGGCGGTGATCTACCAGAAGCCGCACTCGGTCATCTCGTGCGACTTCGTCTGGCGGCACACCGACCGGTGGATCAACTTCCCCTGGTCGACCGAGCTGCCCGTCGTCCCGCGTTCCGGTGTCCTGGACGCCTGAGCGGACGCCCGGCGCGGGCCGGGTCTAGACGACCAGGGAGGACTGGATCGAGTAGTGGGCCGCGTGGTACACGTGGCGGCCGAACTCGACGAACCGACCGACGTCGTCGTAGGCGATGCGGTCCACGGTCAGGCAGGCGGCCGGCGACTACACGTCCAGCAGCTCGGCCTCCTCCTCGGTCATCAGGCGGGCCGAGATGCGCTGGTGGGCGATCTTCAGGTTGACCCCGAGGGTGCGCAGACACGCGTAGAGACCCTTGCGGATGAGCTCGTCCTCGGCGATCTCGAAGTGCGCGGGCAGATAGTTGGTCAGGATGGCCAGGGGGACGTCGTCCGCGAGCCGGAGTCGACGGATCTTGAGGAACTCCCGGTCGGTCAGCTCGACCGCGTCGATGGCGTTCCGGACGTCGCTGTCGAGCTCACCCGAGCTGAGCTCCAGCAGTCGGGTCGTCGGGGTCTTGCCGGCCTTGGCCAGGTCCTCGTTCAGGCTGGACAGCCGCTCGTCGCGACGGAACTGGCTCCGGACGACTTGGGTGCCCACCCCCCGCTTGCGGACCAGCAGGCCCTTCTTGACCAGCTCCTGGATGGCCTGCCGCGCGGTGGGGCGGGAGAGGCCGAGCCGGCTGGTCAGCGACAGCTCGTTCTCCAGACGGTCACCCGGGGCGAGCACGCCGCTGGTGATCGCGTGCTCGATCGACTGGGCGAGCTGGTGGTAGAGGGGAACGGGGGAGTTGCGCTCGAGCGTGATGTCCAGCTCGCGTGCCCGCTGCCCCTCGGTCATGGCATGAGCATAGGGGGCGCCGGCGCAGGGGGTCAGGGGCGAACGGCTCCTTGTCCGGACATGATGGGGCGGTCGAGGAGGCCATGCTCGGCGCACCGACCCGCGCAAGCCGCGCCCGGGGACGCCAGGGCCGAGGTGCGGGGCCCGCGGTATGGGGCCTGAGGTGCGGGGCCCGAGGTCACGGGGTTGAGAGCTCCCCGGGTTCGCCGGCGCTCTCCCCGCTCCTGGGTGGGTTCCACCTTGCCCTCTCAGAGGCTGACCCAGCGCCGTTCCCGGGCGGAGGTGAGCATGGCGTCGACGACCTCGGCGGCGGCCAGGGCGTCCTCGATCGTGGCTCCGACGGGAGTCCCGGAGGCAATGGAGGAGGCCAGCCGGTACGCCTCGACGACCTTGAGGTCGTCGTAGCTCATCGCGATGCCCGAGCCCGGCTGGAACCGGGCGAGGTCGCCGTCGCCGGGCGCCACGTAGTGGGTCCGGTAGGAGGCGTTCTGGAAGTCCTGGCCAAGGCAGACGCTCAGCTCCCCCATCCGCCGGAAGTCCCAGGCCAGGGCGCCACGCTCGCCGTGGATGTCGATGCCGTACGTGCACTGCTCCCCGACTGCAGCCCGGCTGGACGTGAGGACACCACGGGCACCCCCGGCGAAGCGCAACAGGGCGGCGGCGTAGTCCTCGTTCTCGACCCGGCCCAGCGGGCCGTCCGCGCCGCGGGAGAAGTGCGAGGCCGCCCCGTCGGCCTGGGGCCGCTGCGCGATAAAGGTGGCGTCGTCGCAGACCAGGTCGGTGATCTCCCCGACCAGGTAGCGTCCGAGGTCGATACCGTGGCTGACCAGGTCCCCGAGCACCCCCGACCCGGACCAGTCGTTCTGGAACCGCCAGCTCAGGGCACCGTCGGGATGGGCGGCGTAGTCGGCGAGGAAGCGGATGTCCACGTGCTCCACGGCACCCAGCCGACCCTCCCGGACAAGGCGGCGGGCGAGCTCGACCGCCGGCGCGTTGCGGTAGTTGAAGCCGGCGGCTGACTGGACCCCGGCGGCGCGTACGGCGTCGCGGATCTGGCGGGTCTCGGCGGCGTCGCGGCCGGCCGGCTTCTCGACCCACAGGTGATGACCGGCCTCGGCGGCGGCGACGCTGACGTCCCGGTGCAGGAAGTTGGGCCCGGTCACGCTGACCACGTCGAGGTCGTCCCGGGCGACCAGCTCACACCAGTCCGTGTGCACGTCGGTGAAGCCGAAGGCGGCCACGGCCTGCGACAGCCGGGCGTCCGTCGCGGTGTCGGCCACCGCGACGAGCTCGGGCCGTACGGGCAGGTCGAGGTAGTGCTGGCGGAGCCGGGTGTAGGCCCGGGCGTGCACCTGGCCCATCCAGCCCAGCCCCACGATGCCGACCCGGAGCGGGCGCACGGCGGCAGCGGACGGAGCGCCCGGATCGGGGTCGACGAGCGAGGTCACGGTGTTCCTCTCAGGGTGGTCGTCACGCCGGGGTGGTCGTCACGCCAGGGTGGTGGTCACGTCGGGAAGGTCTTGACGTCGGGAAGGTGTTCACCTCTGGGGGTGTCCACGTCGGCAGGGCGGGGCTCACGAGGGCGGGACGGCAGGCGGCCCGAAGGTCAGCAGTACCTTCCCGGACCGGGCGGGGTCGCGGGCCAGCTCGAGAGCCGCCAACGCGTCTTCGACGGCGAAGGTGTGGGTGACGACGCCCGCCAGGTTGAGCGAGCCGTCCTCCAGTGCCGCCACCACCGCGTCGATCTCGTCGTTGAACCGGAACGAGCCGACTAGCTCCAGCTCCCGGGCGATCGCCGTCGCCACGGGTACGGGGGCGTCCCCGGGAGGCAGCAGACCCAGCATGACCACCCGTCCGCCTCGGGTCGTTCCGGCGATGGCGGTGGCCAGGCCGGACGCCGTACCGGAGGACTCCACCGTGATGTCGGCGTCGACGCCGGCTACGCGATGGCCGTCGGTGGCCAGCTCCGTACGGCTCGCACCGAGGCCGCGGGCCCGGACCAGGGGCTCGGGGTGCAGGTCGACCGCGACCACCTCGGCGGCGCCCAGGCGGACGGCGACCGCGACGACCAGTGCGCCGATCGGCCCGGCCCCCACGACCAGGACCCGGCGGCCGCGGACGTCCCCGGCCCGGGTGACCGCCCGCCAGGCGACGCTGGCGGGCTCGACCAGGGCGGCCAGCTGAAGCGGGACGTCGGGGCTGATGGAGCGCAGCATCGTGGTTGCCAGGGGCAGGTAGCGGACGAAGGCCCCCTGGGTGTGGGGCCGGCGAGCAGCGCTGCCCAGATAGGTGCCGGCGGGGGAGAGGTTGGGTCGGTCGGTCGGGTAGCGCTCCGTGCTGTCTCCCACCCCGGTGCCGCTGTCCCTGACCCCGGTGCCGCTGTCCCTGACCCCGGTGCCGTTGTCGCCGTCCCGGGCGCCGTGCGGTCGCCCGGGATGGACGACCACCGGGGTCCCGGCGGGTGGCCCGGACCCGTCCGCGGCGGCCAGGACGACCCGGCCCACGATCTCGTGCCCCAGCAGCATGGGCTCGGAGAGGATGGACTGACCGGCCGCGCCGTGCTGCCAGTAGTGCAGGTCGGAGCCGCAGATCCCCCCGTAGAGCACCTCGACCATCGCCTCCTCGGCCAGCGGAGGGCGGACCCGGACCGGTTCGACGCGGACGTCACCCGCCGCGTACGCCACGACCCCCAGCGCCTCGTGGGGGATCGGGGTGCTCATCGGGCCGCGCTCACACGACCACCGTCATGCCGCCGTCGACGAAGATCGTCTGACCGTTGACGTAGTCGGAGGCGTCGGAGGCCAGCCACACGACCGGACCGACCAGGTCCTCGGGCCGACCCCAGCGGCCGGCCGGCGCGCGGCCGAGGATCCAGGCGTTGAACGTCTCGTCGTCGACCAGGTTCTGGGTCATCTCGGTGTGGATGTAGCCCGGGGCCAGCGAGTTGGTCTGCACCCCGCCCGCAGCCCATTCGGCGGTCATCGCCCGGGTGAGGTTGCGCAGGCCGCCCTTCGCCGTGGTGTACGGGGCGATCGTGGGGCGGGCCAGGTCGGCCTGGACCGACCCAATATTGACGATCTTGCCGCGCCCTCGGGGCAGCATCACCCGGGCGGCGGCGCGGCCGACGATAAAGGCGCTGGTCACGTTGGTCTCGAGCACGCGGCGCCAGTCCGCCAGCTCCAGGTCGAGCAGGGCGACGCGGTGCTGGATGCCGGCGTTGTTGACCAGGATCCGCAGCGGCCCCACCTCCGACTCGACCCAGGCCATCGCCGCCTGCACGGCGGGCTCGTCGGTGACGTCGAAGGCGCGGGCCGTGATCCGCGTCGCGCGGAACCGGGTCGCCAGCTCTGCTCGGGTCCGCTCCAGCCGTTCCGGGTCGACGCCGTTCAGGACCACGGTGGCGCCGGAGGCGGCCAGACCCTCGGCCAAGGTCCGGCCGATGCCTCGGCTGGACCCGGTCACCAGGGCCACCCGGTCGGTCAGGTCGAACGCTGCGGTCGACATCGGGTGGTCTCCTCGTTGGGCACGGCCAGGATGCCAGCACGGTCAGGGGGAGAACAACAGGACCAGACCTGCGCTGGTGTAACCCATCATGACGACCAGCAGCGGCAGCTGGCCACGCAGGGCCCGGTCGTGCGGCAGCAGGGCGACCGCCCGCTCGTGGGCGGCGACGACTCGGAGCACGTGGCCGCCGACGATCGCGACGAGCTGGATCATCGCGATCACCCCCGGGTGGTCGAACAGGGCGGTGTTCACCCCCATGTCGGCCGAGCCGAAGACGTTCCAGCCGCGGCCGAGCGGGTCGGAGAACAGGATCGCGGTCCGCTGGCCCTCCGCCACCAGGAGGGTGGCGTAGTGCGCGATGGCGTACCCGATGACGACGGGCACGACCGACCCGGCCATCAGGCGCGGGTAGGCGGCCGCCGGCCGGTCGCCGCAGCCTCCCATTGCTGCGCTGGCGGTCGCGAAGGTGACCGCGACGAGCGCGATCAT
>JBBQAB010000086.1:0-6913 GCA_038198385.1 Propionibacteriales bacterium | reverse complement strand
TCTACGTCAACGACGAGGACGTCCGCTTCAGTGGTGGCCTCGAGGCGCCGATCGCCGACGGAGACGTCGTGGTCGTGCTCCCGGCCGTCGCCGGCGGCTGAGCCTCCACCCGATGACCCGCTACAACTCCCTCGCCGACTCCGTCGGCCACACCCCGCTCGTCGGGCTGCCGTCCCTGTCGCCGAGTCCGACGGTCCGGCTCTGGGCCAAGCTCGAGGATCGCAACCCCACCGGCTCCATCAAGGACCGCGCCGCGCTGAACATGATCCGCGTGGCCGAGGCTGAGGGTCGGCTTCGCCCGGGTTCGACCATTCTCGAGCCCACCAGCGGCAACACGGGGATCTCCCTGGCCATGGCCGCGAAGATGGCCGGCTACCGGCTGATCTGCGTGATGCCGGAGAACACCTCGATCGAGCGTCGTCAGATCCTGGCCATGTGGGGGGCCGAGATCGTCTCCTCCTCCGCGGCCGGCGGCTCCAACGAGGCTGTACGCGTGGCCAAGGAGCTCGCGGGGGACCACCCCGACTGGGTCATGCTCTACCAGTACGGCAACCCGGCCAACGCCGAGGCGCACTACCTGACCACCGGTCCGGAGATCCTCGAGGACATGCCCGACGTCACCCACGTGGTGGCCGGGCTGGGCACCACCGGGACCCTGATGGGCATCGGCCGGTTCTTCTCCGACAAAAAGCCCGACGTCAAGATCATCGCGGCCGAGCCGCGCTACGGCGAGCTGGTCTACGGGCTCCGCAACCTGGACGAGGGCTTCGTGCCCGAGCTCTACGACCCGACCTACGTCACCTCCCGCTTCTCGGTCGGGTCGCGCGATGCCGTACGCCGGGTGCGCGAGCTGCTCGAACGGGAGGGCATCTTCGCCGGGCTCTCCAGCGGGGCGATCGTGCACGCCGCCTTAGCCCAGGCCGCGAAGGCGGTCAAGGCCGGGGAGCCGGCCAACATCGTCCTGATCATCTGTGACGGTGGCTGGAAGTACCTCTCGACCGGGGCCTACACCACCGACCTGGACTCCTCCGAGGACTTCCTGGACACCCAGGTCTGGGCGTAACTTCTCAGGCTGCGCTCGGGCTAGCCGTGCGGCGCAGGCTCAGGCGGCTCACGGGTGGTGCTGAACGATGTTCACCACGGTGCCGTCGGGGGCGCGGACGAAGAAGCGGCGTACGCCCCAGGTCTCCGAGGTCAACGGGTGCACGATCTCGTAGCCGCGTTGTTGCGCGTCCCGGTAGGCCGCGGCGACGTCGTTGACCGTGACCGAGATGGCGGGATTCTCGGCTGCGGTCGCGTCGCGGGTGACGAGCTGGAGGTGGGCACCCGTGTCGGGCGAGGTGAAGCGGGCAACCCAGCCCAGGTTGAACTCCTCGGTGTCCAGTCCCAGATAGCCGGCGTAGAAGTCCCGCGCCGAGTCGACGTTGGCCACCTGCAGGTCCGCGATGATCTCAACCACTCGTACCACAAGGCTCTCCGTCGCTGGGTCGGTGCTGTTCTCGGCCAGGATCGCATCCCCGGCGACCCGCCTCACGCTGAGGTGGGACCCAAGACGCAGCGGCGGCCCTCAGCCCTGTCTGGGGGCAGACCAGTCCCGCTAGGGTCAGGCATGGCCAAGTCGACGCAGCGGAAGATCTCGAACGACATCTACGAGGCGGAGTTGTTCCGGCTGCAGGCGGAGCTGGTCAAGCTGCAGGAGTGGGTGCGCCACAGCGGCGCCCGGGTCGTCGTGATCTTCGAGGGTCGCGACGCAGCGGGCAAGGGCGGCACCATCAAACGGGTGACCGAGTACCTCAGCGCCCGGGTCGCACGGGTGGCGGCGCTGCCGACCCCCACCGAGCGTGAGCGCGGTCAGTGGTACTACCAGCGCTACATCGCCCACCTTCCGGCGCGCGGGGAGATCGTCCTGTTCGACCGGTCCTGGTACAACCGGGCCGGGGTCGAACGGGTGATGGGCTTCTGCACCCCGGCGGAGTACGCGCGCTTCATGGCCCAGACCCCGATCTTCGAGCAAATGCTCACTGAGGACGGCATCCTGCTGCGGAAGTACTGGTTCTCGGTGTCGGACGCCGAACAGCTCAAGCGTTTCCGGTCCCGGCTGCACGACCCGCTGCGCCGCTGGAAGCTCAGCTCCACCGACATCGAGTCGGTCCGGCGGTGGGAGGACTACTCCAAGGCCAAGGACGACATGATGGTGCACACCGACACCCCCACCAGCCCGTGGTTCGTGGTCGAGTCCGACATCAAGAAGCACGCCCGGCTCAACATGATGGCCCACCTGCTCTCGACCATCCCCTACACGGAGGTGGAGTCGCCGAAGGTGGACCTGCCGACCCGGCTCACGGCCAGCACGGGCTACCAGCGGCCGCCGCGGGAGCTGTCCACCTATGTGCCGGACATCGTCGGGTCGCTGCTGGGGGACCCCGAGGCCGACAGCTGACACCCACCCCAGCCGTCCGGCGGTAGGTTGGCGGCGTGGACTCTGACGCGCCGATCGGGATCTTCGACTCGGGGTTCGGGGGGCTGACCGTGGCCCGGGCGGTCATCGACCAGCTGCCGTACGAGGACCTCATCTATCTCGGGGACACGGCCCGGTCGCCGTACGGGGAGCAGCCGATCGCCACGGTGCGGGAGTATGCGCTGGAGTGCCTGGACCATCTGGTCGCCCAGGGGGTCAAGATGCTGGTCATCGCCTGCAACTCCGGCAGCGCAGCTGTGCTGCGGGACGCCCGGGAGCGCTACGACGTCCCCGTGGTCGAGGTGATCCCGCCGGCGGCCCGGCGGGCGGTCGCCGCCACCCGGACCGGGCGGGTCGGGGTCATCTGTACCGAGGCCACCGCCACCTCACAGGCCTACGACGACGCGTTCGCCGCCGCGCCCCAGGTCGACCTCTCCACCGCCGCCTGCCCGGCCTTCGTGCCGTTCGTGGAGGCGGGCATCACCGGCGGGCCCGAGCTGCTGGCCTGCGCGGAGGACTACCTGGCCCCGCTGCGGGCGGCCGGCATCGACACCCTGATCCTGGGCTGCACGCACTACCCGCTGCTGACCGGCCTCATCTCCTACGTGCTGGGGGAGCGGGTCAGCCTGGTCTCCAGCGCCGACGAGTGCGCCAAGGACGTCTACGCCACCCTCACCCGCCTGGGCCTGACCCACGACCGGCCCCGTACGGCCCGCTACCGGTTCCTCACCACGGGCAGCCCCGCCGACTTCGAGGGCGTCGGGCACCGGCTGATGGGTGGTCTCGTGGTCGGCGTCGAGCAGTTCGCGTAGGGTCCGCGTCCGTGCTCCTCACTGTCGTCGGCTGCAGCGGCTCGGTCTCGGGACCGGAGTCGCCCGCCTCCAGCTATCTGGTCCAGGCCCCGTACGAGGGGCGCACCTTCGCTCTCGTGCTCGACCTCGGCCCCGGTGCCTTCGGGTCCCTCTACCGCTATCTCGACCCGCAGCAGGTGGACGCGTACGCGATCACCCATCTGCACGCCGACCACTGCCTCGACCTGTGCGCGGCCTACGTCGCCGCCCGCTACTCGCCGCAGGCGGCGACTTGGCCGCGGCAGCCCGTCTACGGCCCACCCGGCACCGGAGCTCGGCTCGCCCGCGCCTATGACGTCCCCGACCCGGACGGCCGCGTCGTCGAGCCGGGGCCGTCGATCGCCGACCACTTCGACTACCGGGAGTGGGAGCCCGAGGAGCGGATCGGCCCGTTCCTGGTCCGGACCGCGCCCGTCGACCACCCCGTTCCCGCCTGGGCGATCCGGGTGGAGGAGGTCACGGCCGCCGGTGCGGCCGAGCGGGGTGGCTCTCTGGTCTACTCCGGTGACACCGGCCCGTGCGACGCCCTGGTCGAGCTGGCGGAGGGTGCCGACCTGCTGCTGGTCGAGGCGGCCTTTCTGGACCGGCCCGGCAACCCGGGTGGGCTGCATCTCACCGGCGCCCAGGCGGCCGGGGCGGGCGAGCGGGCCGGGGTCGGGACCGTCGTGCTGACCCACATCCCGCCCTGGCACGACCCCGACCAGGTGCTGGCCGAGGCGGCCCCGCACACAACCTGCCCGGTCGCCCTCGCTCTGCCGGGGGCGTCCTGGACGATCGGCGCCCCCTGGCCCGGCGGTCCGGCCCACCGACGGCTCGGGCGCGCGGAACTGTCAGGGACGGCGCTTAGGGTGAAGCCATGACTTCACGTGCCGACGGACGTTCCCTCGACCAGCTGCGGGAGGTCCGGTTCCAGCGGGGCTGGCTCGAGCAGGCCGAGGGGTCCGTCCTCGTGGAGTACGGGCAGACCCGGGTGCTCGTCGCCGCGAGTGTGACCCCCGGGGTGCCCCGGTGGCGCAAGGGCTCGGGTCTGGGCTGGGTGACCAGCGAGTACGCCATGCTGCCCCGGGCCACGAACACCCGCTCCGACCGCGAGTCGGTCAAGGGTCGCCTGGGTGGCCGGACCCACGAGATCAGCCGTCTCATCGGCCGGAGCCTGCGCGCCGTGATCGACTACAAGGCGCTCGGGGAGAACACGATCGTCCTGGACTGCGACGTGCTGCAGGCCGACGGCGGCACCCGCACGGCCTCCATCACCGGGGCCTACGTGGCCCTGGCCGACGCGGTCAGCTGGCTCGGCGACCGCAACCTACTCAACGGCGAACCGCTGACCAGCTCGGTGGCGGCGGTGTCGGTCGGCGTGGTCGGCGGCACCCCGATGCTCGACCTCTGCTACACCGAGGACTCGGCGGCCGACACCGACATGAACATCGTGATGAGCGGCTCCGGTGACTACATCGAGGTCCAGGGCACGGCCGAGGGCGTCCCCTTCGACCGGGCCGTCCTGAACCAGCTCCTCGACCTCGGCGCCGCGGGCTGCGCGCAGCTCAGCGAGCTGCAGCGGGCCGCGCTCCAGGCGTGAGCCACATGGCCCCGACGACCGCTGACGGGCCGGCGGGGTTCGTCGGCACTTCCACCCGGGTGGTGCTGGCCACCAACAACGCCAAGAAGCTGGGCGAGCTGCGTCGGATCGTGGCGGCGGTCGCGCCCGAGGTGGAGATCCTGGGGCTCGCCGACCTGGAGGCCTACCCCGAACCGGCCGAGACCGAGCAGACCTTCGCGGGCAACGCGCTGATCAAGGCCCGGGCCTGCGTACGGGTATCGGGGCTGCCTGCCCTGGCCGACGACTCCGGGCTCGCGATCGACGTCCTGAACGGGATGCCGGGGGTCCGCTCCGCCCGCTGGGCCGGGTCGGGGGCCAGCGACGAGGACAACAACGCCCTGCTGCTCCGCCAGACCGACGACGTGTCCGACCCCGAGCGGGGGGCCCGCTTCGTCTGCGCGATGGCCCTGGTGCTGCCCGACGGGGTGGAGCACGTCCGGCTCGGGGAGATGGTCGGACGGCTGCTGCGGCACCCCGTCGGGGAGAACGGTTTCGGTTACGACCCCCTGTTCGTGGCCAACGGCGAACGCCTGAGCGCCGCGGAGATGGGGCCGGAGGAGAAGGACGCGATCAGCCACCGCGGCCGGGCCGTGCGCGCGATGGTCCCGGTCCTGGTCGCGGAGCTGCGCCGCCTCGGCGGCGGGAGGGACTCGAGATGAAGACGTACCTCAACCTCCTCGACCATGTCCTCATCCACGGGGTGGAGAAGGGGGACCGGACCGGCACGGGCACCCTGTCGACCTTCGGCTACCAGATGCGCTTCGACCTGCGGGCCGGCTTTCCGCTCCTCACCACCAAGAAGGTGCACACCCGGTCGGTGGTGGCCGAGCTGCTGTGGTTCCTGCAGGGCTCCACGAATGTCGGTTGGCTGCACGAGCAGGGGGTCTCGATCTGGGACGAGTGGGCCGCCGCCGACGGTGAGCTCGGCCCGATCTACGGCCACCAGTGGCGATCCTGGCCCACCTCCGACGGCGGCCGCGTCGACCAGCTGGGGGACGTGATCCAGGCCCTTAGGACCAACCCGGACTCGCGGCGTCACATCGTCAGCGCGTGGAACGTGGGCGACCTGCCCGACATGGCGCTGCCGCCGTGTCACACCATGTTCCAGTTCTACGTGGCCCAGGGCCGGCTGTCCTGCCAGCTCTACCAGCGGTCGGCCGACGTCTTCCTGGGCGTGCCGTTCAACATTGCCTCCTACGCCCTGCTCACCCACCTCGTCGCCCAGGTCACCGGGCTGGAGGTGGGGGACTTCGTGCACACCCTCGGGGACGCGCACCTCTATTGGAACCACCTCGACCAGGCCCGGCTCCAGCTCACCCGGGAGCCGCGCGCCTTGCCGACCCTGTGCCTCAACCCGGACGTGTCCACGATCGACGGCTTCACCCTGGCCGACATCAGCTTCGAGGGCTACGACCCCCACCCGGGCATCAAAGCCCCGATCGCAGTCTGAGATGGCCGAGATCGTCGGCATCGCGGCCGTCGCCCGCAACGGGGTCATCGGCTGCGACGGCACGATCCCGTGGCGGATCCCGGCGGACTTCCGGCGGTTTCGTGAGGTGACGATGGGCCACGTGCTGGTGATGGGGCGCAAGACTTATGACTCGATCGGCCAGGCCCTGCCGGGGCGTACGACGTTCGTCATCACCCGCGACCGGATGTGGCGGGGCGAGGACGTGCGGGCGGTCCCGTTCCTGGACGAGGCCTTCGTCGCGGCCGAGGCCCTGGGTGCAGAGCGGGTCTTCGTGGCCGGCGGCGGTGAGATCTACCGGGCCGCCTGGGACCGGCTGGACCGGCTGGACCTGACCGAGGTGGACACGGAGCCCGACGGTGAGGTCACCTTTCCCGCACTCAGCCCGACCGAGTGGGTCGAGACCCGCCGCGAGCCGCACGAGGGCTACAGCTTCGTGGGCTACGACCGCCTGCGGCCCTGAGCCGGGCTCAGGACGCGGCGCCCCGCACGGGAACGGTCTCGGGTGCCGGAGAAGGGACTCGAACCCTCACACC
>JBBQAB010000085.1:0-22405 GCA_038198385.1 Propionibacteriales bacterium | reverse complement strand
CGGCCGCTGCGGCTGCGGCAGGAGTTTACGGTGTACTGGTGGCCCCGAGCACGTCGGTCCGCGGCGGAAACCCGACGGTAACGGGCCCGGCGCGGACCTGAGCGGTGAGCGGCCCGGCGACCCTCGACCGGCATCCTCTCGGCATCTGACCGTCACCTGCCACCGCACCGTCCGGGCCCACCCAGAGGACCTTGCCTGACGCAGCGTGAGCTGACCGCGACCGGCCGCGCCCGGCGTGACGAGGACGGTGCTGGTCCGGGTCGGCACCTGAGACCGACCCCGGAAACCACGACGGGCCGACCCGTACCCGACGGTACGGACCGGCCCGGCGCTGAGTCGTGCTCCCGCCAGGCCGTGCTGGTCAGGCGGCGCAGGGGAGGCGGTTCAGGGCAGGCGGTTCCGATCAGGCGGTGACGGGGGTTTCCGGGTGCACCGGCGCGGGGGCCGGACCACCCGTCGGCTCGTTGCCGGACAGGACCAGCTCGGCGATCGCGTCGCCGGTGGTCTTATCGACGTTGCGCCAGTACTCGAACACCCGCTCGCGGATGTCGGGCTTGACCTGGCCCAGGGTGGAGGCCACGGTCTCAACCAGACGCTGACGCTCGGCGTCGTCCATCGTCTCGGTCACCAGGCTGTGGGCCTGGCCGAAGTCGTCGTCCTCGGACCGCAGGGTGTAGGCAGAACGGATCATCTGCCCGTCGACCTCCCAGTTCTGGTCGGCGAACTCGTCCTTGACGACAGCGGGGCCGCCGACGCTGTTGGGCGAGTAGACCGGCTGACCCGGGTTGTACTCATAAGCCATGGCGCCGTCGAACTCGTAGGTGTTGACCTCCACCTTGGGCCGGTTGACCGGCAGCTGGTGGTAGTTGGTGCCGATGCGGTAGCGGTGCGTGTCGGCGTACGCGAACACCCGCCCCAGCAACATCTTGTCCGGGCTCAGGCCGATGCCCGGGACCAGCGCACTCGGCTCGAAGGCCGACTGCTCGATCTGGGCGAAGAAGTTGTCCGGGTTCTTGTTCAGGGTCATCGTGCCCACCTTGATCAGCGGGTAGTCCGTGTGCGGCCAGACCTTGGTGAGGTCGAACGGGTTGAACCGGTAGGTCTTCGCGTCCTCGTACGGCATCACCTGGACGTGCAGCGTCCAGCTCGGGAAGTCCCCGTGCTTGATGGACTGGAAGAGGTCACGACGGTGCGCGTCGGGGTCAGAGGCCGCCGTCTTGGCCGCCTCCTCGTTCTCGAGGTTTTCGATGCCCTGGTCGGTCTTGAAGTGGTACTTGATCCAGGACTTCTCACCGGCGGCGTTGACCCACATGAAGGTGTGCGAGCCGTAGCCGTTCATGTGCCGCCAGCTCTTGGGGATGCCCCGGTCACTCATCAGCACGGCGACTTGGTGGGCCGACTCGGGCTGCAGCGTCCAGAAGTCCCACCGCATGTCCCAGTCCTGCAGACCGGAGTCGGGCAGCCGCTTCTGCGACCGGATGAAGTGCGGGAACTTCATGCTGTCCCGGACGAAGAAGACCGGGGTGTTGTTGCCGACGAGGTCGTAGTTGCCCTCGGAGGTGTAGAACTTCAGCGAAAACCCGCGTGGGTCACGGACGGTGTCGGCCGAACCCTGCTCGCCGGCCACGGTGGAGAACCGGGCCAGCATCTCGGTCTTGACGCCGGGCTGGAACAGGCCCGCCCGGGTGTACTGGCTGACGTCCTCCGTGGTCTCGAACACGCCGAAGGCGCCGCCGCCCTTGGCGTGGACGTTGCGCTCCGGCACGCGCTCGCGGTTGAAGTGGGCCATCTGGTTCACGAAGTGGTAGTCGTGCAGCAGCATGGGGCCGTCCGGGCCCAGGGTCAGCGACTGGTTGTCGCTGGGCGCCGGGGCGCCGGTATCGGTGGTCGAGACCTTGGTAGCGGGGGTGGGGGCGGAAAGCTCGGTAGTCATGTGCCTCTTACTTCAGTTTGGACGAACACGTGATGTCGACGTGGTACGGGTGGGCCCCGGGAGTGCTCCCGAGGCGGGGGCTCAGGTAGCGCTCACCTGGGTCTTGACGGGGAGCCAGCCGGACGCGGCACCTCCCGCGGGAGAAGGTTGTCCTCCGGTCTCCTGCCGGGATGCGGCACAGGTGGCGCAGATCCCCCAGTAGGTGACCTCGGCCTCCTCGACCACGAAGCCCTGCGGGTCCTCGGGGAGGGCGCACGGCACGCTTCCGACGGCACAGGGCACGTCCAGGACGTGCTGGCAGCTCCGGCACACCAGGTGGTGGTGGTTGTCGCCGGTGGCGACCTCGAACCGCATCACCGACCCGGCCGGCTCGAAGCGCCGCAGGATCGCGTGCTCGGTCAGGGTGTTCAGCGTGTCGTAGACGGCTTGGGTGGAGACGGGGCCGATCTCGGCCCGCACCCGGACGGCGACCTGGTCGGCCGAGACGTGCGGGTCGGTGTGCACCACGTGCAGAACGGCCAGCCGGGGCTGTGTCACCCGGAGGCCGACGGCGCGGAGCCGCAGGGTCCAGGAAGATGCCTCAACGGTGCTGGTCATAGAACTACTGAACCATGCTTCCTGGAATCATTCAAGAAAGGACAGGCCAGCCTGACCCCGGGCTGCAGGGCGGTCTCGCCGTGCCACGGTCACGGTGACCGCTCGGTTCTCGCCGCGTACGCAGTCGGTCAGTCGTCGTTCCAGCGGGGGTCGTGGTCGTAGGACTCGTTCCGCTCGTCCACCTTCGCCAAGGCGCTCTCGGCGGCCTCGCGGGAGGCGTACGGGCCGAGCCGGTCGGCGCTCTTGCCGGCCTTGCTGTCCTGTACCGCTGTCTTGGTGCTGAGGTCGAACCACCACTGGTCGTCGGCCACGGTCTGCACTCCTCCGGTCCTCGGCGACCCGAGTGCCGCCAGGAGGAAAATCTACTCGCGGGGGTCGCGCCCGGCCGTCGGAGGGGGCCCTTCCGGCGGGGCAGCCGACGGCGACCCGGCCGACGGCGCCTATCATCGCGGGGTGCCGCCTGTCCTGCCCGCGCCGACCACCCGGCGACGTCGTGTCCCGGCGACCCTGCCCCGACCCGAGTACGTGGACCGGCCGGCGCCGTCGGCCTACGTCGGTCCCGACGTGCAGAGCACCGAGACGATCGAGCGGATGCGGGTGGCGGGCCGGGTCGCCGCTCAGGCGCTCCGAGCCGCCGCCGCAGCCGTGGCCCCGGGCGTCAGCACCGACACGATCGACGCGGTCGCCCACGAGTTCCTGCTTGACCACCACGCCTACCCCTCGACCCTGGGCTACCGCGGCTTCCCCAAGTCCTGCTGCACCTCGGTCAACGTGGTGATCTGCCACGGCATCCCCGACCCGCGGCCGCTGGCCGACGGCGACCTGGTCAGCATCGACATCACGGCGTACGTCGACGGCGTGCACGGCGACACCTGCGGCACCTACGGCGTGGGCGAGCTGGACGAGGCGTCCCGGCTGCTGATCGAGCGGACCGCCGAGGCCCTGGCCCGGGGGGTCAAGGCCGTCCGTCCCGGCCGGCAGGTGAACGTGATCGGCCGGGTGATCGAGAGCTACGCCCGACGGTTCGGCTACGGTGTGGTCCGGGACTACACCGGACACGGGGTCCACAGCGCCTTCCACTCCGGCCTGGTCATCCCGCACGACGACAGTCCCGGCCACGACACCGTGATCCGGTCCGGGATGACCTTCACCATCGAGCCGATGCTGACCCTGGGCACCTCTGAGTGGTACGCCTGGGACGACGGCTGGACGGTGCTGACAGCCGACGGCAGCCGGTGCGCCCAGTTCGAGCACACCCTGGTGGTCACCGACACCGGCACGCAGATCCTCACCCTGCTCTGAGCCACCGCTCTCCTCGAGGCGGGCCCCGAAGCCGGTGTCGGTTAGTCTGAGCGGCGGACGAGTCGGTCAGGCGGTCGCGGTCGCTGGCAACAGCGGTCGAGGAAAGTCCGGACTCCACAGAGCACGGTGGTGGGTAACGCCCACCCGGGGTGACCCGCGGGACAGTGCCACAGAGAACAGACCGCCTCCGGCTCCGGCCGGAGGTAAGGGTGAAACGGCGGTGTAAGAGACCACCAGCGCCCCAGGTGACTGGGGCGGCTCGGTAAACCCCACCCGGAGCAAGACCAAGAGGACGCGTACGCGCGTCTGCGGAAGCGTTCGAGGGCTGCTCGCCCGAGCTTCCGGGTAGGTCGCACCAGGCCGCTGGCAACAGCGGTCGCAGATGGATGATCGCCGCCCGCCTCACGGCGGGGACAGAATCCGGCTTATCGACCGACTCGTCCCCTTCCTCCCCAGTTCTGGAGAGGATTCGGCCTGGTACGCCAGGCGCGATCTTCGCCATAACTGCTCACGACCGGCCCGCGGACGGCACAGGGCCGAGGACCGTAGGCAGCGGGCTGAACCCGTTGAAGCCGACGGTGGAGTAGCTGCTGGTGTAGGCGCCGGCGGACCGGAAGACCACCCGATCCCCCTCCCCCAGGCTGAGCGGCAGGTGCACCGGGTTCTGCTCGTAGAGGACGTCCACGCTGTCGCAGGTCGGACCCGCCAGGACGACGGGACCGCAGGGGCCGCCCACCTGGGTGGTGTCCAGCCGGTAACGGATCGACTCACCCAGGGTCTCGACCAAGCCCGTGTACACCCCGACGTCGAGGTAGACCCAGCGTCGGCCCGCCCGCCAGCTGACCCCGAGCACCTCCGAGACGACCCAGCCCGCGTCGCCGACCAGACCCCGGCCGGGCTCGATGACCAGTTCGGGCCGTACCCGGCCGAAGTGCCGGTCCAGGGCCGCAACGATCACGTCCCGGTAGGTCACCAGGCGGGGATGCTCACCCTCGTGGTCGGCCGGGAAGCCGCCCCCGACGTCCAGCACCCGCAGCGGGACGCCCACCGTGGCCGCCTCCCGCCAGGCCCGGGCGGCCTCGGCGATCGGCGGCTCCCACCGGCCGGGGTCGCGTTGCTGGGACCCGACGTGGAAGGCGATCCCCACCGGGTCCAGGCCGCGGTCCGCCGCCAGGCCCAGCAGGGTCACGAGGTCCTCGACGGCGCAGCCGAACTTGCCCGACAACGGCCAGTCCGACCCCAGCCCGCTGGTGGCGAGCCGGATCAGGACCTCGGCCCCGGGGGCGGCGTGGGAGATCTTGACCACCTCGGAGGCGGAGTCGGCCACGAACCGACGGACACGGAGCGTCGCCGCCGACGCCACGTCGTCGCGGCGCTTCACCGGGTTGGAGTAGAGCAGCCGTCCCGGGTCGGCCCGGGCGGCCAGGGCGACCGCGACCTCACCCGGGCTGGCCACGTCGAAGTGGCAGCCCGCCGCGGCCAGGGCGAGAACCAGGTCGGGGTGCGGGTTGGCCTTGACGGCGTAGTGCACCGCGTCGCGGCCGAACAGCCGGGCGAGCAGCCGGTAGCGGCGGACGGCCCGGGTCACGTCCAGCCGCAGGTGCGGGGTGCCGGGCGTGTCTGTGGGGTCGGCCGGTTCGGCGACCAGCGGCAGGGGCTCGGTCGGGCGTACGGGGATCACGGTCATGGCACGGCTCCTGGGGGTCGCCCGGAAAGAGGGAGGAGCGGACCGCCACGTACATCCTCAGGCGGCCGGGCGGCTCCGGTCGGCCTTGGTCCGCGCCCGTTGCTTCTTCGCGCTCAGCCGTCGCTCGACCGACCCCCGGGTGGGGCGGGTGGCCCGTCGGCGCGGCGGCGGCGGGGCGAGCGCCTCCCGCAGCAGCTGGGCCAGACGGCGACGGGCGGCCTCCCGGTTGCGGAGCTGGGCGCGGTACTCCGAGGCGGTGACCACGACCGCCCCCGCCACCAGGTCCGGGGCCAGCCGACCCAGCAGTCGCGCCCGCAGGTGCTCGCTCAGCCGGGCCACCGCGGCGGAGTCCCCCGGCACCCAGCGGAGCTCGACCCGGCTGTCGGTGGTGTTGACACCTTGACCGCCCGGTCCCGACGACCGCGAGAACCGCCACCCGAGCTCCTCTGCGGGCACCAGGAGAGCGTCGCTGACGTGCAGCGGTGCCTCGAGGCTCACCGGGCCGAGCCGTCCACGTGCTGCCTTCCGCCGGGCCGCCGGGCGGCCGTCCACGGCCCCCGCGGGCCGGTCTGCTGTCCTGTCCATCCTGGCGCAGGTGTCCAGCCCGTTTCCCTCACCTGGGCACACTGGTCGGCGTGCCGGAGCTTCCCGAGGTCGAGAGTGCCCGAGCGGTGATCGAGAAGGCCGGCCTCCGCCGGCGGATCGCCGACGTCGACGACAACGACACCTACGAGTGTCGACCCCATCACCCCGGTGAGATCCGGACCGCTCTGCTCGGACGGAGCCTGACCGGCGCCTTCCGACGGGGCAAGTCCCTGTGGTGCGAGACCTCAGGCGTCGGGCACGCGCGCACCCCCGGACCGGTCCTGGGTCTGCACCTGGGCATGAGCGGACGCATCCTGATCAGCGGGCCGGACGGGGTCACCGAGGGCGGGGACTGGATGGGCGGCCGCTTCGGGACGGGCGCCGAGCAGGCGGCCCGCAACCCCGTCTGGAACCGCTTCACCCTGCGTTTCGAGGACGGCGGGACGCTCCGACTCTTCGACAAGCGGCGACTGGGCCGCGTACGCCTGGACCCGGACCTCGACGGGGTCGGCCCCGACGCCGAGGAGATCGACCTGGCCACGTTCAGCGAGCGGCTCGGTCGGAGCAAGGCCCCCGTGAAGGCCCGGCTGCTGGACCAGTCCGTGCTGGCCGGCGTGGGCAACCTACTGGCCGACGAGACGCTGTGGCAGGCCGGGATCGCCCCGCGTCGGTCGGCCAACGAGCTGAGCACCGACGAGCTGACCACCTTGCACGAAGCCCTGCACCGCGCCACCAAAGCCGCCATCGCCCAGGGCGGGGTGCACACGGGCGAGGTGATCGCGTTCCGCGGGGCCGGTCGGCACTGTCCGCGCTGCGGGGCGGAGATGACCCACGCGACGGTCGGGGGCCGTACGACCTGGTGGTGCCCGGCCGAGCAGGTCTGAGCAGTCCCGGTCGCCCCGGACCTCGACCGCTCCCGGTCACCGCGGATACCATCGGCCCAGGTCGCACCGGTGCGTGCTGGTCGGCTCTCCGTGTTCAGGGACCCCCGACCCGAAGCAGGCACTCCATGGCTCCTCCCCGGCAGCACCCGGGCCCGTCGCGACTGACCCGCCCGGCTGGCCTGGCCGCCCTGGCTCGACGGACTGCCCTCGCCAGCCTGGCCACCGGCCTCCTGCTGAGCTCCACGGTGACCGGCACCGCCACACCTCCGGCCCCGCCCAGCCCTGCTCTGACGTCGCCGACGCCCACCTCGGCCGGGACTCCGGCCGCCGTCTCGCCCGCGCCCACCGGACCCAGCGCCGCGGCCTCCTCCCCCGCCCCGACGACCGCGGGCTCGCCCACCCTGACACCCACCCCGTCCGGCGCCACACCCACCCCGAGCCTCCCGAGCACCGGCCTCCCGACCCCGAGCCTCCCGAGCACCGGCCTGCCGACCCCGAGCTCCACCCGGGCCGCGCGGGCGCAGGCGGGCGCCCAGGCCCCCACCCTGACCCTGGCGGTGCGGCCGGTCGGCGGACCGGTGGCCGCGTTCTACCAGGACCTGGGGGCGTACGGCATCGGCGGGACGACCACCGGGGTCCCCGACGGCACGCCCGTCGAGGTCTACCGGCGGGCCGGGCCCGGGGCCTGGAGCAAGGTCGCTGAGACCAGGGTCACCACCGCGGCGTACGCGGTCCGGCTGCCGGTGCAGGCGCTCGGCTCGTTCACCTTCCAGACCACCCCCGGCGGCGCGCCGGGGGGCGGGGACGCGGTGCAGAGCAAGCCGGTCACCGTCGTGGTCGCCGACTCGAAGGTGGTCCTCGACCGTCCGGTCAGCACCGTTGACTCCCTCAAGGCCCCGACCGTCAAGGGCTCGGTGGCGCCAGCCCGCGCCGGCGTCGAGGTGCACGTCGACGTCAGGACCGGCTCGTCGTTCCGGCTCAGCAAGACGGCGGTGACCGACGCGAAGGGCCGCTGGGCGACCAACCTGAGCCACGGCCGGGGACATCTGGCCACCTACAGCCTGCGGGCCACCTTCCACGCCACGAACCGGGACCGCTGGGAGTACAGCGGCACCCGGACGGTGCAGCGGGTCGCCGTCCTGAACGCGGTCCTCACCCGGACGACCGCTGCCGAGGTGGCCAAGACCTACCGCGCCGGCTGCCCGGTGGGCCGTTCCAAGCTCAGCACCATCACCATGAACTACTACGGCCGCGACAAGCTGATGCACCGCGGGGTCCTGATCATCCGTAGTGACCGCACCGGCACCCTGACCCGGAGCTTCGGCAAGGCCCTGGCCAAGCGCTACCCGATCGACAAGCTGAACAACCCGAACGTGTACGGCGGCAACGACCCGCGGCAGATGGCGGCCAACAACACCAGCGGCTTCAACTGCCGCAAGGTGGTCGGCAACCCGTACGCCCAGTCACCGCACTCCTACGGCATCGCCATCGACGTGAACACCGTGCAGAACCCCTACCGCGACGCCCGGGGGACGTGGTGGCCCAGCAACGGGAGGGCCTACATCGACCGCTCCCCGCTGCGGTGGGGGATGTTGGCCAAGACCTCGACCCTGACCGCCGCGCTGCGCGGGGAGCGCTACTTCTGGGGCGGTCTGTGGTCACCGGGACGGGACTACCAGCACTTCGAGCGCCGGTGAGCCGGTGACGAGACGCCGGCCGAGCCGCGGCTTGGTCCCGGTCACCCTCAGCCTGGGACTGGTGGTCGGCCTGGCCGGCTGCGGGAGCGGCGCGTCGGGGCCCGCCCGCGGGCCGGTGACCCCCGGGGCCGCCACCGCCGGCCCCAACTCCACTGCGACCGGCCCCGCCGGGGGCGGCGCCCCGGCGCCGAGCACACCGACCCCGACCGAGCCGGTGGAGCCGACCACCACCAACACCCTCCCGCCGCCCCCGGCGCCGACCAGGGCGGCACCCTCGGTCGCCGGCTCGCTGACGGCGGCGGACCTGCCGGTGCCGGCGGGCTGGCGTCGGGCCAAGCTGCCCGGCGGTGAGGAGGAGGGGTTCCGGGGCAACGGCACCTGGGTGCACGCCCGCGACCCCCGCTACGCCGCCCAGGACGCCATCACCGTCGGCTGCGCTGACGTGACCCGCGACGACTACCCCGACCCGGTGGCCGCCCTGGAGGGGAACTTCCGCCGCGGCTCCAGCTCACCCGGGGTCGGTCTGGTGCTGCAGTTCGGCACCGAGCAGGACGCGGCCGCCTACACGTGGCGCTACCGGGCCCAGGTGGAGGCCTGCCAGACCCTCACCGACCCCGTACGGACCACCATCGTGCCCAGCCCGGCCGGTCTGATCGACCGTCGGGACTACCCCGACGGACGCTGGACGGAGGTGGCCCGGCAGCGGGGGACCCGTCTCACCCTGGTCATCCTGAGCGAGGACTCGGCCCCGGTCAGCGTGGCCGACGCTCAGCGGCTGCTGGCCCGGCTCGCCTGAGCCCGACCCGGCTGAACCCGACCCGGCTGAACCCGACCCGGCTCAGGCGACCTCGAAGAGCACCGCAGCCTGCTCGTAGTCAGCGCTCACCAGCCGGACCATGATCTCGTGGCCCAGCCGAAGGTCGGTGCCGACCACCTTGGCCTCGATGGCCGGGTCCTTGATCCGCACCGTGCCCCGGATCCGGTTCTTGTCCACCTCGACCACGGTGGCCGTGAAGGACTGCCCGATCCGGTCCGCCAGCAGGAAGACCTCGACCAGGTCCACGATGGCCCGGTCGTACTTCTTGGCCCGGCGGTCCGCCGCCGCCATCTCGTCCGGCAGTGCGTCCAGCCCCCGCAGCACCCAGCTCGGAACCGGCTGGTCGGCGCACAGGGCGACACAGACCTCGCTGCCGTAGCGGTCCACCAGCCGCCGGAGCGGGGCGGTGACGTGGGCGTAGTCGGTGGCCAGCGCCGAGTGCTCGGCCTCGGTCGGCACCCCGCCGCTGAAGGCCTGGTAGCCGGCCCCGCGGAAGAGCATCGTGCAGGCGTTCAGCATCGCCGCGTGGTCGGGGCGGGAGGGGTCCAGCGAACGGACGAACTCCGGGTAGTCCAGCTCGGACGGCCAGAGGATGTTCAGGGCCTTGGCGGTCTGGCGGAGCCGGCGCAGCGAGTCCGGGTCGGCCGGGGGCATCGTGCGCAGGATGCCGACCTGGCCGTACAGCATGATGTGGGCCGCGGCCATCCCGGTGAGCAGCGAGATCTGGGCGTTCCACCCCTCCGCCGGCCGCGGCGTACGGAACTCCAGGTGCCAGCTCCGGTCCCCCTCACCGGGGGTGCCACGGGTGATCTCCTGGCTCGGGATGGGCAGGCTGACCCCACCCCGGTCGCACTCCTGCTGCTCGCGTAGCCGTCCGATCTCCTGGAGCAGGGCCAGGGTCTCGCGAGCCTGTCCCCCGTCGATCTCGGCCTGGGCCTGGTCGTAGCTGAGCTGCTCCCGGCTGCGCACCCGGGCCCGCACCACCTCGGCGTCGGTCATCTGGCCGCGGGCGTCCAGCTCGATCGTCCACAGCAGGCAGGGTCGCTCCTGGTCAGCGAGCAGGCTTGCCGCTCCCTCGCTCAGCACCGGCGGGTGCAGCGGGGTCTTCCGGTCGGGCGCATAGAGCGTCGCCCCCCGCCGGTGGGCTTCGCGGTCGACCGGGTCGCCCGGGCTCACGAAGGCCGCGACGTCGGCGATCGCGTACGAGACGCGGTAGCCGGCGGCGGTCCGGGTCAGGTGCATCGCCTGGTCCAGGTCCCGCGAGCCCGGCGGGTCGATGGTGACGAGCTCCAGCTCGGTCCGGTCCTGGTAGCCGGCGTCCCGCTCCGGGTGCCGGTCGGCGGCCGCCGCCGCCGCGAGCACGGCTGGGTCGAAGTCGGCGGGAACCTCCAGGGTCGCGCGGATGCGTGCGAGTCCGACGGCCAGGTCCGGGGGCACGTCATCGGGCAGTCCGACCTTGCGTACGGGCATGACGGCGACACTATCGCTCGGGCCGACAAGAATCCGACGAGCCGGACGACTGGTGCCGCTGCGGCCCTCCCGGAGCTCAGTCGGTCGCGGAGCCGACGGGTCGGCGCGGGACCGGGACGCCGTCCAGCGCGCTGTTGGCCAGCGCGTCGGCCCGCTTGTTGAGCTCACGCGGCACCCAGGTCCAGAGCACCTCGGCGGGGCGAAGGCGGCTGGCCTCCATGGCCAGGGGCTTCATGTCCGGGTGCTTGATCTTCCACCGTCCGGCCATCTGCTCCACCACCAGCTTGGAGTCCATCCGCACCTCGACCGCCGCATTCGGGTCGATCTCGTGGACCATTTGCAGCCCGGCGATCAGGCCCTTGTACTCGGCGACGTTGTTGGTCGCCCGACCGATGCTCAACCCCTCGGTCATCAGGGTCTCCCCCGTCACGGCGTCGCGCACCAGGGCCCCGTACGACGCGGGTCCGGGATTGCCCCGCGACCCGCCGTCGGCCTCCACGATTAGCCGGCGCTCGGAGATCTTCCGCACGCGCTCGGGCTCCGGCTCGGCCTCGTACGGGTCCGCGAACACGTCGGGCCCGTCCTGGACGTCGGCGGGTCGGCGGGCCATCAGCGAGCCCCCCGCACGACGCACCCGGTCACCCGGGTGGGCTGTGTCGGGCTGGGCCCACTCCGGGCGGGCACACTCCGGGCGCTCATCGTCGGGGCGGGCATCGTCGGGGCGCTCACAGGCCGGACTGCGCGGTCTTGACCAGGATCCGCCCGCACTCCTCGCAGCGCAGCACCTCGTCGGCGGGAGCGGCGGCGAACTCACGGAGGTCAGCCGAGTTCAGCTCGAGCTGACAGCCGGTGCACCGCCGGGCCCGGAGCTCAGCGGCCCCGACGCCGCCGTGGGTGGCGGCGACCTTGCCGTACAGGGTGAGCAGGTCGGCCGGCACCTGCGGAGCGATCTCGTCCCGCTCGGCCCTGCGGTCCGCCACGTCCACGTCGAGCTCCGCCAGCTGGGCGTCCCGCTTGGCCGCCGTGGTGTCCCACTCGGCCTGCAGCGCGGCGGCCTTGGCCCGGAAGGTCTCGCGACGCGCCTGTGCATCCTCCAGCTGCTCCATCACCTCGAGCTCGGCGTCCTCCAGGACCCCGATCCGACGTCTCAGGTGCTCGACCTCCTCGACCATCGAGGAGAGGGCTTTGGGGTCGGCGACCGACCCCTCGGCGATCCGCTTCTGGTTCCGGGCGAGCCGCTCCCGCACCGGCTCCAGCTCACTCTCGGCCCGGCTCTGGTCGCGCTCCAGGTCCGAGACCTCGGTGTCGCCGGCCACCAGGTCGGAGGCGACCGCAGCCCGCGCCGCCTTGAGGCGGGCGATCTCGGCGTGCTCGGGCAGGGTCTTGCGTCGGTGGTCCAGCTGGGACAGCGCGGTGTCGACCGCCTGCAGGTCCAGCAGCCGCAGCTGCGCGTTGGCGTCGGCTCTGATGATCTCGCCCTCCTCGTCCTGCGCGGTCCCGGGAACGCCCGCGACCGAGCCCCCACCTTATGACCTGAGACCTCAGGTGGTTTTTCCTCAGCCGCCGGGAATGATTCCCCGGCTATGAGAGTTGTCGACACCAGCGGCGGAAGATCCCCCAGCTTCGGCTCCGTCGACTTTTGTGGCCACAACGATGTGCGCCTTGGACACGCAGCAGCGTCAGGACACCTCGATGACCACCGTGGCACGCCCCTCTCAGCCCGCCCCCACCGAGCAACCGGTAACCGGCGGCGACCCGAGCCCCGAGGCCGGCTCGGCCGCTCCCCACAGCTCGACCAAAAGGGGCGGCTCGACCAGAAAGAGCGACGCGTCCAACCCGATCGCCGCCCGGTTCGTGGGGCGGAAGTACCTGCAGCTGGTGCTCGTCCTCGGTGCGCTCAGCGCAATCGGCCCGCTGACCATCGACACCTATCTGCCGGCCCTGCCGCAGCTCACCCAGGAGATGAACGCCTCGGCCTCGCAGGCCCAGCTGACCATCACCGGGCTGCTGATCGGCCTCGGCTTCGGACAGCTCCTGATCGGCCCGATGTCGGACGCGGTCGGTCGACGCAAGCCGCTGCTGATCGGCCTGGCCGGCCACGGTCTGATGTCGGTCCTGTGCGCGCTCGCCCCCTCCATCACCATCCTGGCCGTGACCCGTACGCTCCAGGGTCTGGCCGGCGCCGCCGTGGCCGTGGTCGCGATGGCCATCGTCCGGGACCTGTTCAGCGGCATCAGGGCCGCCCAGCTCCTGTCCCGCCTGATCCTGGTGCTCGGCGTGGCCCCGATCCTGGCCCCCTCGCTCGGCAGTGCACTGCTCAAGGTGACCGACTGGCAGGGCATCTTCGTGGCTCTGGCCCTCGCCGCGGTGGCCCTCTTCGTCCTGGCCCTGGTCGCGCTGCCGGAGACCCTGCCCGTCGAGCGTCGTCAGCCGCTCACCGTCCGGGGCTCGCTCCGGGCCTACCGCAGCCTGTTCAGCGACCGGTTGTTCGTCGTCATGGTCCTGATCGCCGGCTTCATGTTCGCCACGCTGTTCGCCTACATCTCCGGATCGCCGTTCATCCTCCAAGGTCTCTACCGGCTCTCCCCGCAGCAGTTCGGCCTGGCCTTCAGCGCCAACGCGGTCGGCCTGATCCTCATGACCCAGCTCAACCCGCTGCTGGTCAAGCGCTACAGCCCGGTCAGTGTGCTCGGCGTGGCCGTCTCAGTCGCCCTCGTCTCCAGCCTGGCCCTGCTGGCCACCGCCACCACCGGTTTCGGCGGCCTGCTCGGCTTCATGGTGCCGCTGTTCTTCATCGTGTCCTCGGCTGGTCTGGCCTTCCCAAACGCGCCCGCCATCGCCCTCAACCGGCACGGCGAGTCCGCCGGCACGGCCTCGGCCATGCTCGGTGCGGCCCAGTTCATGATCGGCGGGGCCGTCGCGCCGCTGGTCGGGGCGCTCGAGAACGGCACTGCCGTCCCGCTGGCCGGCGTGGTCGTCGGCACCACCGGCATCGCCACCGCGCTGTACCTCTCGGTTCGTCGTGGCCTGTCCGCGGTCTCCTACGACTGAGCGCTCCTGCTGACCTCCCCGGGTCACCGGGGACACGACCGCGACCCGATCAGCCCCCGTACGGGTGGGCTGGCCGGGTCGTGTCGTTGCTGAGGTCGTGTCGTTGCTGAGGTCGTGCCGTTGCCGAGGTCGTGGCGTTGGTGAGGTCGCGACCCCCGCCCAAGGGTCGCCGGGCTCAGGGCTCGGCGTTCCACCGCTCCAGTGCCGGCTGGCCCTTCTCTTCCCCCAGGACCGAGACGGTGCTGGTGTCCAGCGGGAAGTGCACTCCGTAGGACAGGTCGAAGCCAAGCCACCGCATGGCCAGGGCCCGGGAGGCGTGGCCGTGCCCGAAGCAGATGGCCCGCTCGACCCCGGAGCTGCGGATTCTGTCCACGACCCGGTCGAGCCGCTCGGAGACCTCGTCGGCGGTCTCCCCACCTGTGACCGGGTGGCTCCAGATGGTCCAGCCGGGCACGGTCTCGCTGATCTCATCGCTGGTGAGGCCCTCGTAGTCACCGTAGAACCACTCGACCAGGTCATCGTCGAGCACCGGCTCGTGCTCACCGGTGAAGCCGGCGAGCTCGGCGGTCCGGCGGGCCCGCTGCCGTGGGCTGGACAGCACCAGCCCGAAGTCCGCCGGGTCCAGGTTGCCCTTCAGGGCCGTCGCCTGCTGCACCCCGACGTCGGTCAGCGGCAAATCGGTGACCGAGGTGTGCTGGCCCGACCGGCTCCACTCGGTCTGGCCGTGCCGGACCAGGAAGAGCCGCGTCATGCCCCGACCGTCCCGGCCAGCGTCACCACCGGAGGGAGCGAGGCCATCGGCAGCAGACCCTGCCGCAGCGACCAGTGACCTCCCGCCAGCAGCCGGTCCGCCACCGTCCTCTGCAGGCTGGTGTCGCGAGGCAGCGAGGCCGGATCGGCATCACCCCGCCTGAGGAAGGTGAAGAACAGGGCATCGGAGTCACCGGGCATGGGGTCACCGTACAGGCGCCACCGCCGCTGGAACGCGGCGATGTTCGAGGTGGGGGGGAGGGCTGCGGCCAGGTCGGGGTCGAGCAGCCAGCTCAAGCACCAGAACTCCCGGGCGGGTCGCGCCGGGAAGTGCCGGGTGAAGAAGGTCCGGGCCCAGTGCAGGGACGCATCCACCTCGGCGGGCCGGAGCGGACCAACCCGGGGAATGTGGCTGCTGAGGACCCAGCGGTCCTCCAGCCACATCAGGTTGAGCTCGAGCCGCCCCAGCCAATAGAGCGCGCCCGACCACGTCACCAGGAGCCACTCGTGGGTGTGCAGCCCGAAGTCCCCGTACGTTTGGCGGTGCACCCCCACCTGCTGGCCCAGCTCACCCAGGGTCTGCTCCGACACCTCCCCCGCGACACCGTGGGCGCGGTGGAAGGCCCGCAGGTCCTCGGCCGTGACCACCAGGGCCAGCAGAGCCAAGATCCCCGGCCCCGCGGCGTCCACGTCCTCCTCGCCCCAGGTCGGGGTGCCGTTCTCGCCGGGGAACCGTCCGATCCCGGCCCGAAGCCGGTCGACGAGCGCGACCACGATGCCGAGCAGCGCGGGGTCCGCCCGCACTGCGCGGGCGGAGGCCTCGGCTGCCTCGACGTCGACCCCCTGGAGCCCCAGACGCCGCAGCTGGTTGGGGAGGTCGGCCACCCCCAGGGCAGCTGCGACCTCGGTCTGGTCTCTGGCGGCCATCGGCACCCCTCTCGTGTTCACCGACGGCTGGTACGGCGGTGTAACAATGCTGGCATGAGCGACCGTCATCCTGACCTGCCGAACCGCCAGACCCCGTTCTCGGAGGCGTTCAAGGCCTTCATCGCCGAGGGCTGGGCGCCCTACCCCGCCGAGATGCCGGCCGCGCTGCCCGCCTCGGGTCCGGCGAAGGACCGACGGGCGGCGGTCAGCCGGCAGTTTCCGGGCGAGAGGGTCGTGGTCCCGGCCGGCGGCCTGGTCACCCGGTCGAACGACACCGACTACCGGTTCCGGCCGCACTCGGCCTTCGCCCACCTCACCGGGCTGGGGACCGACTGCGAGCCCGACGCCGTCCTGGTCCTGGAGCCCACCGACTCCGGCCACGACGCCACCCTCTACATCCGCCCCCGCGCGCCGCGCGACTCCGCCGAGTTCTACGCCAACCCCCGTTACGGCGAGATGTGGGTCGGTCAGCGGCCGTCGCTGGAGGAGATGAGCGCCCTCGTCGACCTGATCTGCGCCGACGTCGAGGGCCTCGCCGACCACCTGGCCAAGGACGCCGACAGCACCGTCCTGCGGCTGCTGGCCGAGGCCGACCCCGCGCTCACCGCCCAGGTCGACCGGCTCCGCGAAGGCCTGAGCGCGGAGGACAAGGCGGCGGCGACGGTCCGGGACGCCGAGCTCACCGTGGCCCTGAGCGAGCTGCGGCTGGTGAAGGACGCCTTCGAGCTCGGGGAGATGCGCGAAGCCTGCGCCCAGACCGCCGACGCCTTCGCCGCCGTGGTGGCGGACCTGCCCGAGGCCGTACGCCGCGGGCGCGGGGAGCGCTGGGTGGAGGGCGTCTTCGGCCTGCACGCCCGGCACACCGGCAACGCGGTCGGCTACGACACCATTGCCGCCTCCGGTGACCACGCCTGCACGCTGCACTGGATCCGCAACGACGGTGAGCTGCGGGAGGGCGACCTGCTCCTGCTGGACGCCGGTGTCGAGCTCGACACCCTCTACACCGCCGACGTCACCCGGACGCTGCCCCTGACGGGCACCTTCACCCCCGACCAGCGGATGGTCTACGAGGCTGTGCTGGAGGCTCAGGAGGCCGGCATCGCCGCGGCCCAGCCGGGAGCGGAGTTCCTGGACGTGCACCGAGCCGCCATCGCGGTCATCGCCCGCCATCTGCAGGCCTGGGGCCTGCTCCCGGTCGGAGCCGAGGAGTCGCTTGGTGAGGAGGGCGGCCAGCACCGCCGGTGGATGGTGCACGGCACCTCCCACCACCTCGGCATCGACGTGCACGACTGCGCCCAGGCCCGGGTCGAGAACTACCGCCAGGGCACCCTGGCCCCGGGCATGGTCATCACCGTCGAACCTGGCATCTACTTCAAGTCCGACGACGAGCTGGTCCATGCCCATCTGCGGGGCATCGGGGTCCGGATCGAGGACGACATCGTCATCACCGAGACCGGTAATGAGAACCTGTCGGCTGCCCTCCCCCGCACCAGCACCGACGTTGAGGCGTGGATGGCCGGCATCTGGGCGGGCCGGGAGGACGGCGCCCGGTGACGACCACCCCCGCGCGTCGGCTGCCCACCCTGCGGCACCTGAACCGGCGGCCGCCCCCGACCAGCCAGATCCGGCCGCCCGATCCGAGCTCGGTCGTGGCCTGGGCCTGGTACGTGGACGGGGTCGCCCGGACCGGGACCAGCATGACGGCGGCAGCCCGGGCGGCGGCGGGCGGCGACGGATTCGTCTGGCTCGGTCTGAAGGACCCGACCGACGCCGACCTCGAGGGTCTCGCCGAGCAGTTCGACCTGCACCCGCTGGCCATCGAGGACGCCGTGCACGGCCACACCCGCTCCAAGCTGGAGACGTTCGGCAGCGATCTCTTCATGGTGATCTCGACCGTCGCCTACGTGGACCACGAGGAGCTGACCGACACCTCCGAGATCGTCACCACCGGGCAGGTGATGATCTTCCTCGGGGACCACTTCGTCATCACCGTCCGGCGCGGCGAACACGCCCAGCTGAGCACCCTGAGGGCGTTGCTGGAGGCCGACCCCGCCCGGCTGTCGCGCGGACCCACGGAAGTGCTCTACGCCATCGCCGACAAGATCATCGACGACTACCTGGACGTGGTGGCCGAGTTCGAGGTCGACCTGGACGAGGTCGAGACCCGGGTCTTCTCCCGGGGCGGCTCGCACGAGGTCGACCGGGTCTACCAGCTCAAGCGGGAGATGATCGAGTTCAAACGGTGTGTGGTTCCCCTGGGGGCCCCGCTCCTCCGGCTCGCCACCCGCGACCTGCCCGTGGTGCCGCCGGACGCCAAGGCTTACTTCCGCGAGCTGGCCGATCACCACACGCAGGCACGTGAGGCGGTCGGCTCCTTCGACGAGGTGCTGAGCTCGATCCTGCAGGCCGGGCTGGCCCGAGCCTCGGTGGCCGACAACGAGGACATGCGCAAGATCTCGGCCTGGGTGGCGATCGTGGCCGTCCCGACGATGGTGGCCGGCATCTACGGGATGAACTTCGACAACATGCCCGAGCTGCACTGGCACTATGGCTACTTCGCGGTGCTGGCCCTGATCCTTGCGATCATGGTCGGGCTGTGGGCGGGGTTCAAGCACAACCGCTGGCTGTGAGCCGATGGCCCTCGCTCACCCGCTCAGTGCGCGCCCTCACTCGAACGCGGAAGCGCGGGCGCCCGGCAGCCGGAGCAGCATCTCCCGGGCCTCGGCGGCGAGCTTGTGCTCGCACAGCACCTCGTACTTGGTCGCGACGGTCTGGGTCACGGAGGTGAAGTCGCGCCGACCGCGGCTCAGGGCGTACGCCGCGGCCTGGAAGCCGACCCCGAGCAGGATGCCGATGGCCAGGGCGGCCAGCAACAGCAGCACGAAACTCTGCGGCTGGATGAAGATCAGCATGATGAGGCCCACGAGCAGACCGGTCGAGATGCCGGACTGCACGCCCTGGGCGATGACGGTTCCCCAGTTGCGGCGACCGAGCACTCGCTCGACCGACTTCAGGTCGGTGCCGACGATGGCGAGGTTCTGCACCTCGAACTTCTCGTCGGAGAGGTAGTCGACGGCCTTCTGGGCGTCGGCGTAGGTGTCGTAGATTCCCACGGACTGGGGGAACTTGAGCTCGAACATCGAGCTCGGCTGCTGCGGCATGGCCATGAAAGTCCTTCCCTAGAACTCCCTCCAACCTAGCCGCCCCGGCTGAGGGCAGCCGAGGTGTCCGCGCAGCCGTTCTCAGCGACGCCAGCCGGCGAGGGTCACCACCAGGGTGTTCTCGACCGGTCGTGGGCTGGTGCCGGTGTAGTTGCTGAGCATGGCGTAAGCGTAGAGGCGGCCGTCAGCGCCGCGGACGTAGCCGCTGAGTGAGGTGACCCCGGTCAGGGACCCGGTCTTGGCGTGCGCGTTGAGGGCGGCCCTGGTGCCCGTGAGCCGGTAGCGCATCGTGCCGCCGACCATCCGGCGCGGGTCCGCGGCAACCGGGAGGGCGCCGTAGAAGGAGCCGAACCAGGGCTCCGAGCGGACCTTGTGCAGAGTGCTGGCCAGGGCCAGCGGGGTCAGGTGGTTGCGTCGGGTCAGGCCCGAGCCGTCGGTCAGGGTGACCCCGGCCAGCGGGACCCCGAGACCGGACAGAGAGGAGCGGGTGGCGGCCAGACCGTCGGACCAGCTGCCCGGCCGACCCGTCCGCGCCGCCCCCATTGCCTTGGTCAGGGTCTCGGCGTGCATGTTGTTGCTGAGCTTGAGAAAGGGGATCAGCAGGTCCGAGAGCGGCATCGAGGTGTCGCGGGCCAGCCGCACCCGCGTGGTCGCCGGGACCGTGCCGACCACGCTCGTGCCCGTCACCGTCACCCCGACCTTGCTCAGCTCGGAGCGGAAGACGGCCGCGGCGTACAGCTCGGGGCGGTGCACGGTGACCAGCGTCGAGGAGGTGGCTCGGCCGATGGCGACCCGACCGCTGAGGGCGATCGTGCTCGCGCCGAAGGAACGGTGGGCCGCGAACGTCGTGCTGGTGCCGCGGGCCGAGGTCGTCGTCTCGTTGCTGAAACGCAGGTAGGACGCCGCCGCCGCCGGGGTTGTGGTGACCACCGCGGGCCTCCCCTGGGTCCCGGGCCGGTAGTTCACCAGCACCGTGCCGGTGTCGTAGTCGGCGTTGGGGGCCACGGTCAGCCCCGAGATCTCGGCCGCGTAGTAGGCGTCGGAGTAGGAGGTGGACCAGCCCGGGTCGTAGGTCTGGGTGTCGAAGAAGGTCGCATCCGCGACCAGCTGGCCGGTGACTGAGGTGATGCCGACGGCACGGACCTGGCGGGCCAGCGAGGCGTAGTCACCCTGGTTGGCGGTCGGGTCCCCGTACCCCTTCAGGTAGAGCTGGCCCTTCAGCACCCCACCCACCACGGAGCCCCGCCGAATGACGTCGGTGTGGAACCGGTACGACGGGCCCAGGGTGTGCAGGGCAGCGACCGCGGTCAGGATCTTGGTGTTGGAGGCGGGCACGACCGCCCGGGTGGCGTAGCGACCGTAGAGCAGCTGTCCGCTCTGGGCGTCCAGCACCGCGGCCCCGGAGGTGGAGCGCTGGACCCGGGAGTCCGCCATCACCGTGGTCCGCCGGCGGGCCAGCCGGGGGTCGGTGGCGGCCGCAACGGGGACGGGCGGGACGGCGACGGCAGGGACAGCGACGGCAGGGGCGGGAGCGACCCGGTCGGGAAGCGCCTGGGCGGGGGCGGTCGCCACCAGTGGCAACGCGACGCCGACGGCGAGGGCGACCGCCGTGGCCCGACCCCCCCGCCAGACGCGGGGGGCGGTGGCCCTGTCTGCGGGGGCCTTGTGTGCGGGGGCCTTGTAGGAGGGGCCCAGCTGATCGGGGGTGAGGTCTGGGGTGTGGGGGGCGGCAGTGGCCATGGTGCTCCTTGCGGACTGCGGTCCCCGAGACCGCCCTCAGGCTAGCCCACCGCGGGCCCGTGGGGGACGTCTTCGTCAGGGCCCCGTGACAGACTTCCGGCAGGTCCGGAAGGGCCCGACGCGGTCCACGGCCTGGTACGGGTCGGGTTCCGGCCCCGACCGACGCAGCGGCAAGCCCAAGGAGAGCGACGTGAGCAGTCCCATCAACAGCCTGTTGTTACTGGGAGCCAGTGGCGACCTGGCGGGGCGGCTGCTGTTGCCGGCGCTCGGCCAGCTGCTGGACGCCGAGCCGGACCGCCTCGGCCTGACCCTGGTGGGTTCGGGCAGCGAGGACTGGGACGCGGCGACCTGGGCCGACCGGCTCCGGACCTCCTTCGCCTCCGCCCAGGTGTCCCAGGCCACCGTGGACGCGGTTCTGGCCCGCACCCACTACGAACGGTGCGACGTCACCGACCCGGCCGCCCTCGGCGCGCTGATCGCCACCTGCCCTCCGGCCCCCGCCCTCTACTTCGCCCTGCCTCCGGCGGTGACGGCCAAGGCCTGTACGGGACTCAAGGGGGTCCCCCTGCCCCCCGGCACCGCCCTGGTACTGGAGAAGCCGTTCGGTCTGGACCAGGCCTCCGCCGCGTCGCTGAACACCCTGCTGGCCGGGCTGGTGCCCGAGGAGTCGATCCACCGGGTCGACCACTTCCTGGGCCGCTCCACCGTGCTCAACCTGATCGGTCTGCGGTTCGCCAACCGGCTGCTGGAGCCGGTCTGGAACGCCGAGCACGTCGAGAGCGTGGACATCGTGTTCGACGAGCAGCTCACCCTGGAGAACCGGGCGCGGTACTACGACAGGGCCGGGGCCCTGGTCGACATGATCCAGAGCCACCTGCTGCAGGTGCTGGCCCTGGTGGCGATGGAGCCGCCCGCCGAGGTCGACTCCCTGGAGATGCGGGACGCGATGTCAGTGGCCCTGCGGGCCTGCCGCCTCTGGGGTGAGGACCCCGCCACGGCCGGACGCCGGGCGCGCTACACCGCCGGGTCCATCGACGGCCGCAAGGTGCCCGACTACGCCGAAGAACCCGGGGTCGACCCGGCGCACCACACCGAGACGCTGGCCGAGATCACCGTCGAGATCGCGAACTGGCGCTGGGCCGGGGTGCCGTTCCGCCTCCGATCGGGCAAGGCCCTGGGCGAGCGGCGCAAGGAGATCGTCATCACCTTCAAGCCCGTCCCGCACCTGCCGGGCGGGCTGACCGGCAGCCCAAGCCCCAACCAGCTCCGGCTGCTGATGGGACCGGACCGGCTGGCGCTGGGCCTCAACGTCAACGGCCCCGGCGACCCGATGGAGCTCGACCACGCCAGCCTGGAGACCGACCTCCTCGCGGGGCGCCTCCCGGCGTACGGCGAGGTGCTGGCCGGGGTCCTGGACGGGGACCCGCTGCTCGCCGTCCGCGGGGACACCGCCGAGCAGTGTTGGCGGATCGTGGACCCGGTCATCGCGGCCTGGCTGGAGAACAGGGCCCCGCTTGAGGCGTACGCCGCCGGTAGCGCCGGGCCCGACGGCTGGGCGGGACCCCACAGCGGGGCCTGACCGGGGCTCAGTCCCGGACGGGTCGACGTGCGCCCCCAGCCCGAGCGTCGGACCTCAGAACGCCATCGCCGCCGGTCCGTCCACGGCGTCTACCGCCAGTCCTTGAAGACCGTTGGTGTCGGGTCGGTGCTGTCCACCATGCGTGCGACCCTCAGCCCCTGACCGCCCGGCCGCACTCCGGGCTGGGCGAGCTTTCGCCCACCGCGGGGGCGTCGGGCGCCGGCG
>JBBQAB010000084.1:0-4591 GCA_038198385.1 Propionibacteriales bacterium | reverse complement strand
TGTTCGCGGCCTGGCGCAACGACCCGGCCTTCGTGCTCAACCAGCCGCAGTACGCCGGCGCCTCCATCCTGGTGCCCGGCCCCGACTTCGGCACCGGCTCGTCGCGTGAGCACGCCGTCTGGGCGCTGCAGAACTACGGCTTCAAGGTCGTCATCGGCTCCCGGTTCGCCGACATCTTCCGCGGCAACTCCGGCAAGGCCGGGCTGCTGGTGGGCGTGGTCGACCAGAAGATCATCGAGGAGCTGTGGGACTACATCGAGGAGCACCCCTCGGCCCCGCTGACCGTCGACCTGGTCGAGCGCCAGATCACCGCCGAGGGCTTCCACACCGACTTCGAGATCGACGGCTACACCCGCTGGCGCCTGCTCGAGGGCCTGGACGACATCGGCCTGACCCTCCGGTCGGCGGACCTGGTCCAGGAGTTTGAGCAGACCCGCCCCGACTTCAAGCCCAAGACCCTCCCCGCCCGCACGGCGAGCTGATCCCCTGACGGTTTGCGCGATCGCGCTCTAACCCGCCGGTGACGTCGTCACGGCTCGACGGAGAGCGTGTCGACCCGTTCTTCCTCATCCGGCGGCGCGCGGTCACCGACGCTCGCCGTCATGAGACCCCATAAGCATTGTCCTGTCGCGGCAATGTCTCTAGCGTGTGAGTCCCAGGGTGTGCGGTCCCCCGCACCCGAGGCCGGGAGGGCGATGAAGCCATGAACAAGGCCGAGCTGGTGGAGGCGTTGTCGGTGCACTTCGGCGGGAGCAAGGCCGAAGCCGCCCGCGCGCTGAACGCCGTGGTGAGCACGATCGCTGAGCAGACCGCAGCCGGGGAGAAGGTGTCCATCACCGGCTTCGGCGTCTTCGAGAAGATCCAGCGACCGCCCCGGGTCGTGCGCAACCCACGTACGGGGGAGCGGAAGGCCGTGGAGGCCACCGCCGTTCCCCGGTTCCGGCCCGGCACTGGCCTGAAGGCCCGGGTCGCGGCCCCGCCTCGGCGGGTCGACGCCCAAAGCTGAGGGGACGGAGGCTCAGGCCGGACGCGACAGGCGTCGGGTCCGGGGCCGAGCGACGCCCCGGAGGGCAACCGCGGCCACGTTGGCGGCCACGACCACGCCGATCCCGACCCACTCGTGCAGCGCCAGCACCTGCCCGAGGAGCACGATTCCCGACAGCGCCGCCAGCACCGGGTTGATGCTCATCAGGATGCCGAACAGCTGCGCCGGCACGCTGCGGAGGACGACCAGGTCCGCCGCGTACGGGAGGGCGGAGCAGAGCAGACCCGTGCAGACCGCGAAGAGCACGGCCCGCAGGTCGAAGCGACCGTGCAACAGGCCGAGGACCGCCACCGGGAGGTAGACCGCCGCCGACACCGTCGTGGCGGCCGCGGTGCCCTGGACGCCGGGGAGCCGGGCTCCGATGACCCGGTTGAGCAGGATGTAGGACGCCCAGCAGACCGCAGCCAGGAGACTCAGACCCACCCCGAGGTAGTCGGTCGCCGGGCCCGGGTCGATGAGGACCACGACCCCCACACCCGCCGCGACCGCGCAGAGCACGTGCCGCAGCGACCGGGCGTGGGCGAGGGCGATCCCGAGCGGACCCAGGAACTCCAGCGTGATGGCCAGACCCAGACCGATCCGGTCCACCGCGGTGTAGAGGCTGAGGTTCATCACCGAGAAGACCAGTCCCAGGGTCAGGGCCGGCCACCACTGGGCCCAGGTGAAGCGCCGGAAGGTCGGGCGGGCCAGCGGCAGCAGGACGGCGGCGGCGACGAGCTGCCGCACCGCCACCACCCCGACTGGGCCGATGGCGGGGTAAGCGAAGACCCCGAGCGCGGCACCGACCTGGTTCGACGTGCCGCTACCGACCAGGGTGAGGACCCCCGCCCACGTCGTCCGCGGCGCCCGGACGGCAGCCGCCGGCGCGAGGTCGACCGCGGGTGTCGGGACGGTCATGGCCGGAGTCCGGAGGGGGAGGTCACGTCTCAGCACCAGGCCGACAGGACGGTGTCGCCGGCGAGCACCGCGTGCAGCCGCTGGCCGGGGCGGACGTAGCGGATTCCGTCGTCAAGGGCGCCGACGGGCAGCCGTACGCGGTGGCCGGTCCCCGTCACGGCCAGGGGGCCGTCGTCGTCGTCGGTCGCCTGGACCGGGGTGACCAGGGCGAACCGCCCCAGCCGCCCGCTGTCGGGGTCGACCAACGCCGCCGTGGCCCGACCGAGGCCCAGAGCGACGGCGTCGAGGAGGTCCACCTCGGTGTCGACGTCACGACGGGCTTCGGCCACCGGTCCGCCCAGACCGGCCGAGTTCAGGGCGACGGCTCCGGAGACCCGGTGCGCGGCCGCCGACCGGCCCTGGAAGTGCGGGTCGAGCGGGACCCCGCGGGCCACCAGCATGGTGGTCCCGACGCCGGTGGCGTCGGCGAGGAAGGACCGGGGGTGCCCGGCCGAGGCGGCCAGCACCCGCGCGACCGACGTCGTCCGCAGGGCGGGGAGGTCACCGACGCAGGCCAGCACGGTGGCGTGGCCCGCGGCCCGCAGGGCAGTGTCGCCGTGCATGAGGGCGGCGTTCAGACCCGTACGCCCCGATTCCGGAAGGACCTCCACGTCCAGTCCGGCCCGGGCCAGCCGCGAGGCCAGCGCGGGCTGGTCGCTGACCGCCAGAACGTGGTCCACCGATGCCGCGAGCGCCGCGAGAGTGTCCAGCGCCATGGTCCAGGCCAGTCGCCGGCGGAGGGGGTCGGGGACCGGGGCGAGCCGCGACTTGGCGCGTTCGACGGGCTTCAGCGCCACCACCGCGGCCACCGGGCCCACGGTCGTTGTGGTCATGATCCGACGATGCTGCCACACTCCGGGCGTCAGGCCAGAACCCGTGGCTGCGTCCTCGCCCGACGGCGGCCTCGTCGGCGGCGCCGGGCGTTGCGGATCCCGTAGGGTGAGGCCGAATCGCCGGGTGCCCGGCTCGACCGTCGGCGGCTCCGTCGCGGAGACGACTGCGAAGAGGTGGCGATGACTGAGCGTCCGGCCGCGCGGACCACGGCGGCGCTACGGCCGCTGCGGCAGGCCAACACCGAGCCCGGACGCGAGATGGTCGCGGGCGTGGTCACCCTGCTCAGCACCGTGATGCGTCCGTTCACCCGGCGGGACTGGCGCGGCCAGGACAAGATTCCCGCCACCGGGGGGGTGGTGGTCGCGGTCAACCACATCTCCAACGTGGACCCGTTGGCGGTCGGCCAGTACCTCGCCTTCAGCGGCCGGTGGCCCCGGTTCCTGGTCAAGGCGTCCCTGTTCGCCATCCCCGTGGTCGGTCGGGTGATCACCGCCTGCGGTCAGATCCCGGTCCAGCGCGCCTCGCGCCGCTCGGGCTCGGCGCTGACGGCCGCGGTCGAGGCGGTGGGGCAGGGCCGGGCGGTCGTGGTCTACCCCGAGGGCACCATCACCCTCGATCCCGACCTGTGGCCGATGGTGGCCAAGACCGGAGCCGCCCGGATTGCGTTCGAGTCGGGCTGCGACGTGGTGCCGGTCGGGCAGTGGGGGGCCCAGGAGGTCATGTACGGCAAGCGGATCCACTTCCCCCACCTGCTGCCCCGGACGACCCTGCGGCTGGTCGCCGGCGACCCGGTCGACCTCGACGACCTGCGGGACCAGCCGGTCACCGCCGCGGTCCTGGTCGAGGCCACCGAGCGGATCATGGCCGCCGTGACCGCATTGGTCGCCGACCTGCGCCAGGCAGAGCCCCCCGGCCCGCCGTACGGCTCTCGACCGGACGCCCCGCCCGCATCCCAGGACAGCCCGCCCCTCAGCAGCCAACCCCAGGATGCCCAGACCCAGGACGACCAGACCCAGGGGCGCTCATGAGCGCCGGGACCCAGCGCCGCCGGGCGCGGGTGGCGGTGATGGGCTCCGGCTCGTGGGGGACGGCGTTCGGTCTGGTGGTGTGCGACGCGGGCCACGACGTGACCCTGTGGGCACGGCGCCCGGAGCTGGCCCGGGTCATCAACGAGGAGCACCGCAACCCCGACTACTTCCCGACCATCGCCCTGCCGGGGGCCCTGGCCGCGGTCAGCGACGCGGAGCAGGCGATGGCCGACGCCGACTTCGTGGTGCTGGCCGTCCCCTCGCAGTCGCTGCGGGCCAACCTCCGGCACTGGCCCATCCCGCAGAGCGCGGTGGTCGTGAGCCTGGCCAAGGGCATCGAGCTCGGGACCGGGCTGCGGATGAGCCAGGTGATCGCCGAGGCGGGCGGGATCGAGCCGGAGCGCATCGCTGTGGTGACCGGGCCCAACCTGGCCCGGGAGATCGCCGAGCGGCAGCCCTCAGCCAGTGTGGTGGCGAGCGTCTCCGAGGCCACCGCCGAAGCGCTGCAGGACGTCTGCCACACCCCGCGCTTTCGCGCCTACACCAACACCGACGTGGTCGGTTGCGAGCTCGGCGGGGCGACCAAGAACGTGATCGGTCTGGGCGTGGGGATGGCCGTCGGGCTCGGGCTGGGGGCCAACGCGACCGCGTCGGTCATCACCCGCGGGCTCGCCGAGACCACCCGGCTCGGGCTGGCGCTGGGGGCCGACCCGTACACTTTCTCCGGTCTGGCCGGGCTCGGTGACCT
>JBBQAB010000083.1:0-2251 GCA_038198385.1 Propionibacteriales bacterium | reverse complement strand
GACCCAGGTCGCCCGGGTCGCCCGGGTCGGTCGTGCACGGGGTCGTCCAGCTGAGCCACACCTGGCGGTTCGGTGGCGCCATCGAGTCCCTGGCCCGGGCGATCCGGGCCGCGGACGCCGACGAGGCGATCCGCATCCTCCGCTCCGGTGCCGAGGACGTCCGCTTCACCTCCCTGGAGACCGACGGGCCGGAGACAGGTCCGGACGCGGCGCCTGGCCCGAGCACCACCGCGTCCCGGGCCTCGGGGCTGGCCGGGCTCGCCGCCGAGGTGCGCTCGGCCGGAGCCGAGATGCGTCGGCTGGCCCAGGCCGGCGACGTGGACGGGGCCCTGGCCGCCCTGGACCGGCACCGGCTGCTCTGCGCTCACCGCCGAGGCCCGTTCGGCGTGGTCCGCTGGAGCCTGGAGGCCGAGCAGTGGCTGGCCGAAGGGGTCCCCGGCTACGGCGAGGACGGGGAGTGGTACGTCGGCCGACCCCTGCTGGTCACCGCCAACGACTACGAGATGGGACTGTACAACGGGGACACCGGCGTCATCGTGGCGACGCCCGACGGCGTACGGGCGGCGTTCGCCCGGGGCGCGGCCGCCACTCTCTATCCGCCCGTACGCCTGGACGCGGTGCAGACCGTGCACGCGATGACGGTGCACCGCGCTCAGGGCAGCCAGTTCGACACGGTGTCGTTCGTCGTGCCGCCAGCCGACTCGCCCCTGCTGACCCGTGAGCTGCTGTACACCGCCGTCACCCGGGCCACCAAGCGGGTGCAGGTGCTCGGAAACGAGGAGGCGATCCGTCGTGCTGTCGGGCGACCCGCCAACCGGGCGTCGGGACTGCGCCACCGTCTCGCCCTCTGACGGGGCCCTCGGCCTCGCCCTCCGATGCCACCCGCAGCCGCTCCGCCCTGCAACCCCGCGACGAAACCGCAACCGAGACGCCCGCCCACCACCGGGTCGGACCCCGTACTGGCTGCCGATCGCGGTCATCGGCGACACCGCGGCGAAGGTGCAGCCCGGCAGTGGGAGGCGGACTCCGAAACGCCAGAACCGATCGACTGGATCAGGGTGGCGATGCCGGCGACGAGGAGGTCGGCGCTGATCAGGTCGGGCAGGTCGGTGGACTGCAGCTTGCCGGCGGCGACCAGAGCCCCACCCCACCACGAGCGGGACCGCCACGGCGCGGCGTACATGGCGAGCACGTGTGCAGACCCAGCGGGGCCAACCGGGCGAGCGGCGGCACTCTGTTCACACGATGCTTCTGGCTGATCTCGTCGGTCTGAACGGACATGGGTACCCCCGGGAGACGGTGGCTACGGCCACGGCGCTGGCGAGCACGTGCACCAGGCATCGCGCGAGCAGGACGTGACGTCGCGGGTGTTTCCGCCACCAGCCTCTGAGGTTCCGCATGCGTGACGCCCTCGCCGTCCGGGCGGAAGCCGGCCTGGCTACGGTGAGAACGTGACCGCAGCGCCCTTCGTGCTGCTCCTGAACGGCACCTTCGGGGTGGGTAAGTCGTCGGTGCTGGACCATGTCGGCGACCTCCTCTGCCTCGCCGGGGTCTCCTTCGCCCTGATGGACGTGGACTGGTTCCACCGCTCCTGGTCGCCGGACGACGGCGCCGACGGGGAGAGCGTGGAGACCGACAACCTCCGCGCCGTATCGCGCGGCTACGAGAGGGTTGGGCCCCGCCAGCTGGTGGTCAGCGGGGTGATGCGGAGCCGAAACGAACGCGCCCGGTACGGGGATGTCTTCGCTTGGGGGATCCGCTCGGTTCGTATGATCCGCGGCTGCGGACCACCGGGTCAGACCGGCCAAAACCCCTTCCTACGCCGAACGCCGGATCAGAGCGGGCCGGTGCCGTCCCGCCACGCCTGGATCATCCGGGCGGCGATCGAGCTGTTGCCGGGCAGACCGCGCCGGTCGGCCGCCAGCGCGGCGGTCAGGTCATCCCGCGTGTACCAGTCGGCGAAGGCGATCTCGTCCAGGTCCAAACAGAGGTCGGTGGTTACGGCGCGCGCGAAGTAGCCCACCATCAGCGACCGCGGGAAGGGCCACGGCTGGCTACCGAAGTAGGCCAGGTCGGACAGAGTGACGTCGACCTCCTCCCCCACCTCGCGGTGGATGGCCTGCTCCAGTGACTCGCCCGCCTCGACGAAGCCGGCCAGCACCGAGACCCGGTTGCCCCAGCTGGCCTGGCCGCCGAGCAGCAGCCGGTCACGGTCGTCGACCACGGCCACGATCACGGCCGGGTCGGCGCG
>JBBQAB010000082.1:0-3812 GCA_038198385.1 Propionibacteriales bacterium | reverse complement strand
GCCTCCTTCTTCTTCGGGGTCACCGGAGCCGGGTGCGGCTCCACGACAACGGTGATGTGGCTGGAACGCTTGAGGATCCGGCTCGCGCTGCCCTTGGCCCGGGGACGGATGCGACGCATGGTCACACCCTCGTCCACGAAAGCCTGGGACACGAACAGGTCGTTACCCCGCAGGTTGTCGGTCTGCTCGGCGTTGGCGACCGCGCTGGCGAGTGCCTTGTACACCGGCTCGCTCGCCGCCTGCGGCGCGAACTTCAGCGTGTTGAGGGCGTCGGGGACGTCCATGCCACGGACCAGGTCAATGACACGGCGGGCCTTGGTCGGAGAGATCCGGACCTGGCGGGCCACCGCGTACGAACCGGGACGGTCGCCGAGCAGCGTCTGCCGACGGCTCGGGCGTGAGTCCTTGCTCATCTGATTCAGCTTCCTTGTCTAAGCGGCCCCGCCTCAGCGGCGGCGCGACTTCCGGTCGTCCTTGATGTGGCCCCTGAAGGTCCGCGTGGGCGCGAACTCTCCAAGCTTGTGCCCCACCATCGAGTCGGTCACGAAGACCGGTACGTGCTTGCGGCCGTCGTGGACCGCGATGGTGTGACCGATCATGTCGGGCACGATCATCGAACGGCGCGACCAGGTCTTGATGACGTTCTTGGTCCCGCGGCCGTTCTGCACCTCCACCTTCTTGGCGAGGTGGTCATCGACGAAAGGACCCTTTTTCAGGCTGCGTGGCATGTCTTCGGTACTCCTGCTCAGCGCTTCTTGCCGGACTTACGACGGCGAATGATCTGACGACTGCTCGCCTTGTTCTTGTCACGGGTACGACCCTCAGGCTGGCCCCATGGCGACACCGGGTGGCGACCACCGGAGGTCTTGCCCTCACCACCACCGTGCGGGTGGTCGATCGGGTTCATGGCCACACCGCGAACGGTCGGGCGCTTTCCCTTCCAGCGGTTACGGCCGGCCTTGCCCCAGTTGATGTTCGACTGCTCGGCATTGCCGACCTCGCCGATGGTGGCGCGGCAGCGGATGTCCACCAGCCGCATCTCACCCGAGGGCATCCGGAGCGTGGCGTTCTTGCCCTCGCGGGCCACCAGCTGGATGCTCGCACCGGCGGACCGGGCCAGCTTGGCCCCGCCACCGGGACGGAGCTCCACAGCGTGGATCGTGGTCCCCACCGGGATGTTGCGCAACGGCAGGTTGTTGCCGGGCTTGATGTCGGCGGCCTCACCGGCCTCGATCATGCTGCCCTGGCCCAACCCGTTCGGCGCGATGATGTAGCGCTTCTCGCCGTCGGCGAAGTGCAGCAGCGCGACCCGAGCCGTACGGTTCGGGTCGTACTCGATGTGCGCGACCTTGGCCGGCACGCCGTCCTTGTCGTAGCGCTTGAAGTCCACCAGCCGGTACGCCTGCTTGTGACCGCCACCGATGTGCCGGGTGGTGATCCGGCCGGTGTTGTTGCGGCCACCGGTCTTCGGGCTGGGGACGAGCAGGGACTTCTCCGGGGTGGACCGGGTCAGCTCGACGAAGTCGGCAACGCTGCTGCCACGACGGCCGGGCGTTGTCGGCTTGTACTTACGGATACCCATGAGTCTTTTCCTTTTCTTCCTTGCTCGCTCAGCCGACCGGGCCGGAGAAGATGTCGATGCGCTCGCCGTCCGCGACGGACACGATGGCCCGCTTGGTGTCGGGGCGCTTGCCGTAACCGGCCTTGGTGCGCCGCTTCTTGCCCTGGCGGTTGAGAGTGTTGACACCGGTCACGTGCACGCCGAAGACGGACTCGACCGCGATCTTGATCTCGGTCTTGTTCGCGTCCGGGGCGACGACGAAGGTGTACTTGTTCTCGTCCAGCAGCGCGTACGACTTCTCGCTCACCACGGGGGCGAGCAGGATGTCGCGGTGGTCGCGGATCTTGACGGTGCTCACTGGTCGTTCTCCTTCTCGTTCTCCGAGCCGGCAGAGGCCTCGGACTCGACGGCGACGGCCTTGGCCGACTTGCCCGACACCGGACCGGAGACGTAGGCCTCCAGAGCGGTGGAGGTGAAGACGATCTCGTCGTTGACCAGCACGTCGTACGCGTTGAGCTGGTCGACCGCGATGGCGTGCACCGTGATCGCGTTGCGCAGGCTCAACCAGGCCAGGTCCTCGTTCCGGTGCAGGACGACCAGCACCTTCTCCGAGGTCGAGACGGTGGCCAGCGCGTTCAGCGCGGTCCGGGTCGAGGGGACGTCGCCGGACACGAGGTCGCTGACCACGTGCACCCGGCCGTCACGAGCCCGGTCCGAGAGCGCACCGCGAAGGGCGGCGGCGATCATCTTCTTGGGGGTCCGCTGGGCGTAGCCGCGCGGCGTCGGGCCGTGCACGACACCACCGCCGACGTACTGCGGAGCACGGACCGAACCCTGACGGGCGCGACCGGTTCCCTTCTGGCGGTAGGGCTTGCGACCACCACCGCGGACCTCGGCCCGCGTCTTGGTGGAGTGCGTGCCCTGACGGGCCGCGGCCAGCTGGGCCACCACGACCTGGTGGATCAGCGGGATGTTCGCGGTGACGTCGAAGAGCTCGGCGGGGAGCTCAGCGGTGCCACTCGAGGCGCCCTGGGCGTCACGGACCTCAACGGTGCGGGACTCGCTCATGCTGCGTCTCCTTCCTTGGCGACCTTCTTCGAAGCGCTGCGGAGCACGACCAGGCCGCCCTTGTTTCCGGGAATCGCACCCTTGATCAAGATGAGGCCACGCTCGGCGTCCACGGCGTGCACGGTCAGGTTCTGCACGGTGACGCGGTCGACACCCATCCGACCCGCCATCTTCAAACCCTTGAAGACGCGGCCGGGGGTGGCGCAGCCGCCGATGGAACCGGGCGAGCGGTGCTTGCGGTGCACACCGTGCGAGGCGCGCAGACCGTGGAAGCCGTGGCGCTTCATGACACCGGCGGTCCCCTTGCCCTTGCTCACGCCGGTCACGTCGATGATCTCGTCGGCGGCGAAGACCTCAGCGGTCAGCTCCTGCCCGAGCGTGAACTCCGTCGCGTCGGTCGTGCGGATCTCGACGAGGTGCTTGCGGGGCGTGACACCGGCCTTCTCGAAGTGACCAGCGCTGGGCTTGGTCACCTTCTTGGCCTTGATCGCACCGAACCCGAGCTGGACGGCACCGTAGCCGTCGGAGTCGGGCGTGCGGACCTGGGTCACGACGCAAGGACCAGCCTGGACCACAGTCACTGGGACGACGCGGTTGTTCTCGTCCCAGAGCTGGGTCATGCCGAGCTTGGTGCCCAGCAGGCCCTTGACTTTCCTGTCTGAATTTAGGGTGGCGCTCATTGTTCTTTCGTCCTCAGAGCTTGATCTCGATGTCAACGCCGGCCGGAAGGTCCAGGCGCATCAACGAGTCAACGGTCTTGGGGGTCGGGTCGATGATGTCGATGAGCCGCTTGTGCGTGCGCATCTCGAAGTGCTCCCGGCTGTCCTTGTACTTGTGCGGGGAGCGGATCACGCAGAACACGTTCTTCTCCGTCGGCAACGGCACCGGACCGGCAACCTTCGCACCCGTACGCGTCACCGTGTCGACGATCTTGCGCGCCGAGGAGTCGATGACCTCGTGGTCGTAGGCCTTGAGCCTGATGCGGATCTTTTGTCCCGCCACAGTTCCCTCTTCTCGTGCTACTTGGTCGCGGGCTTTTGATGCACCCACTCGTTCTGCAAATGTCATGGGCCGAGGCCCCGTCTACTACGCCTGCGCTTCCTGCTCCGCCCACCCACGCGGTCGGGCGTGGCGGCCCCGTCCTGGCACGGCACGCGCACCAATTACTGTCCAACGGAGGCGG
>JBBQAB010000081.1:0-7696 GCA_038198385.1 Propionibacteriales bacterium | reverse complement strand
GAGTGAGCATGGGAGGTCCTCTCGCGGGTGGGGTCGGCGGCGGTGGGTGGGGCTACTTCTTCTGGCCGGCGATGCCTTCGTACGCGATGTTGCCGGTCTTCAGGTTGTCGGTGGTCAGTGCGGGCAGGGCCTTCAGGAAGGCGGCCCGGTCGGTGACCACGTGCTGCATGGCGACGTCCACGTTGTCCTTGGTGATCTTGGGCATCAGGTAGACGGGCGAGGTGTTGACCTGCTCCTTCTTGGCGATCGCCGCGGCCACGGCCAGACCGGCCGACAGCTCCACGGTGCCGTTCTGCAGCATGGTGCCGATGAAGTCACCGGACTGGACCGCCTTGAGCCCGTCCTCGATGCCGTCGATGCCGACGATCGGGACCGTCTTCTTCGACTCCTTGAGCGCCTGCAGCGAGCCGAGGCCCATGTCGTCGTTCTGAGCGACCACGCCGTCAATCTTGTCCCCGTACGCGGAGATCCAGTTCTTCATCTTGTTGACGGCCTCGTCCCGCTTCCAGTTCGCGGTGTCGGCGGCCAGCACCTTGATGTTGGGGTACTTGGCCAGAACGTTCTCGATGCCCTTCTGCCGGTCGATCTCCCCGGACTGGCCCAGCGGGCCCTGGAGGACGACGATGTTGCCCTTGCCGTTGAGCTTGTCGGCCATCATCTGCATCTCCTGCTCACCGGCCTTGACGTCGTCGGGCTGCACGTTGCCGCTGATGTCGGGGTTGGTGAGGGCGGCGTTGACGGGGATGATCGGCACGCTGGCGGCCTTGGCCGCGGTCACCTGGGGCTGCAGCGAGTCGGCCTGCACGGGCACGACCACGATCGCGTCGACCTTGGCGTTGATGTACTGGTCCATCTGGTTGGCCTGGGTGTTGACGTCCAGGTTGGCCGCGTTCCAGAGCAGGTCGATGTTGTTGGCCTTCGCGTAGGCGTCCATCCCCTCCTTGCCGGCGGTGATGAAAGAGCTCATGTCGTAGACGGTGACCCCGATCCGCAGCTTGGCCGAGCCGCCGCTGGCGGCGGACCCGCCCTGGGCGGAGGTGTCACCCGCCCCGCAGGCGGCGACGGTCAGGGTGAGGGCGGCCGTGGCGAGGACGGCGACGCAGCGGTGCAGTCGTTTCATGGGTCGTGCTCCTTGGGTTGGCGGTGCGGGCGAGGGTCGGTCGAAAGAGGGGGGCAGGGGCGGCGGCGCCGGCCCGGCGGTCACTGACGGCGGCGGGAGGTCCAGACGTCGACCGCGACGGCGAAGACGATCAGGACGCCCTTGATGACGTCCTGGAAGTAGGACGGGACGAGCAAAATGTCCAGGCCGTTGTTGAGGGTCTGGATCAGGATCAGGCCCAGGGCCGTGCCCCAGACCGAGCCACGGCCGCCCATCAGGCTGGCGCCGCCGATGACCACGGCGGCGATCGCGTCCAGCTCGTAGCCCTGGCCCAGGTTGGGCGGGCCCGAGATCACCCGGGAGGCCAGCATGACCCCCGACAGACCGGCGAGGACCCCGGAGATGGCGTAGACGCTGAAGAGGATCCGCCGGGCGTTGACCCCGGCGATCTCGGCGGCCGCGCGGTTGCCTCCGACGGCGTAGACGCGCATCCCGTACGCGGTCCGCTTCATCACCACGGCCAGGGCGATGATGCCGATGATCATCACGATCACGGGGATCTGCAGACCGCCGATCGTCTTGTTGGCGATGTTGCCGAACTCGGCCGGCAGGCCGTTGATGGGCGCACCGCCGCCGATGGCGTACGCGACCCCGGAGCCGGCGGTCAGCATGCCGAGGGTGGCGATGAACGGCGGCACGTTGACCATCGAGACGAAGAAGCCGTTGACCGCGCCGGCCGCCAGACCCACGACCAGGGCGGTCAGCACGGTCATCCAAACCTGGCCGGGGTTGTTCTTGGCGACCAGGGCCGCGCTCATCGCCGACATGGCGATGACGCTGCCCACGGACAGGTCGATCCCCCCGGTGAGGATGACCACGGTCTGGCCGAGCGCGATCAGAGCGAACGGGGCCGCGGCGATCAGGATCGTGATCAGGTTGTCGACGCTGGAGAAGCGCAGGCTCTTGTAGCTGAAGTAGCAGATGACCAGCACCACCACGATGAACATCGCGTTGCGCAGGGCGAGCGCGGCCCACCAGGCACGGGAGAAGCGACGGACGCCCTCCCCCGTCGCCGGGGACGCGGTGATGTCGGCGGCCGCGTCGTCCGCGGTGGCGACCTGGGTGGTGTTGGTCACTGCTCGTCCTCAGAGGGTCGGGAGGTGGCGGCGCCGGCGGCGGCCGGCGCGGGAGAGGGTGCGGGGCCGGAGCGGGCGGCAGCGGGGGTGGCAGTCGGGCCCGTCGGGTCGGGCAGGCCGGCGGCGAGGGAGAAGATGCGGGCCTGGACGTCGTCGCGCTGGAGGGCGGCGGTGTCGAGCTTGCCGACCACCGCCCCGGCCCTCATGACCAGGGCGCGGTGCGCCAGCCCCAGGATCTCGGGCATGTCCGAGGAGGCCATCACCACGGCGACGCCGGAGGCGGCCAGGTCGGTGATGATGCGGTAGATCTCCGACCGCGCTCCGACGTCCACCCCGCGGGTCGGCTCGTCCAGCAGCAGCACCTTGACGTCACCGGTGAGCCAGCGGGCCAGCACGACCTTCTGCTGGTTGCCGCCCGACAGGGTCCCGACGCTCTGGCTGAGACCGCTGGAGCGCAGCCGGACCGAGCTCATCGCCTTCTCGATCCGGTTCGAGCGGCTACGACCGCGGAGCCAGCCCGACACGCTGAACTGCCGCAGCTGGGGCAGGGTGGCGTTGTCGAGCACACTCATGCCGAGGATGGCCCCCGAGCCCTTCCGGTCCTCCGGGACCAGGGCCATGCCGCAGCGGATGGCCTCGACCGGTCGGGACCGGGGGACCGTCCGACCCGCCACCGTGACGGTGCCGGCGATGGTGCGGCGGACGCCGAACAGGGCCTCGATCAGCTCGGTCCGGCCGGCCCCGACGAGCCCGGCCAGCCCGAGGATCTCGCCGCCGCGGACCGACAGGTCGACCGGGGCGGAGGCGCCGACCACCTGCAGCCCCGAGACCTCCAGGACGGTCTGGTCGGTGGGAGCGCCGCGGTCGGGGAACAGGGTGCCCAGCTCGCGGCCGATCATGGCGGTGACGATGTCGGTGTCGGAGGCCTTGTCGATCGGCTCGTCCAGCACCAGGTTGCCGTCACGGAGGACGATGACCCGGTCCGCCAGGGCCCGGATCTCCTCCATCTTGTGGGTGGTGTAGATCATGGCCACGCCCTGCTCGCGGAGGCGGTTGACCACGCCGTACAGGCCCTCGACCTCGCGCTCGGAGATGGCCGAGCTCGGCTCGTCCAGCAGCAGCACCTTGGACCCGGTCCGCGACGCCTTGACGATCTCGACGATCTGCTGCAGGCCGACCGGCAGGGAGGCCATCCGGGCCGTGACCGGGATGCCGACCTCGAAGACGTCCAGAGCCTCGCGGGCCTGCCGGATCATCTCCGCGCGACGTAGCAGACCGAAGCGCCGGAGCTCCTTGCCCACGAAGAGGTTCTCGTAGACCGTGAGGTCGGGGATGGAGGCCAGCTCCTGCGGCACGATGGCCACCCCGTAGCGGTGGGCCTCGGCGGTGCTGCCGGCGCGCAGCTCGGTGCCGTCGACGCGCACCGAGCCGCTGTCGGCCCGGTACTGACCGGAGGCGATCTTCATCAGCGTGGACTTGCCGGCGCCATTCTCTCCGGCCAACGCGGTGACCGTGCCGTGCTCGAGCGTGAGGGTGACCCCCCTGAGCACCGGGACGCCCCCGAAGCCCATCGTCAGGTCCTCGCATTCCAGTACGCCGGCCACTGTGCCTCCCGAGATAAGCCGTGACGTCCATCGAGTGCTCATTTGTCACCTTCTGGCGAAGTTTGCTGCTCGTTTGACGGCTTTCGCGTCACATTAGTCACACCTGAGCGATCGGTCAACGTCTATGCTGCTCAGATGAGCGACCAGGGGTTCGGCTCGTCCCCGACCGCAGCGACCACGTCGCCGGTCACCTCGACGGTGCCGGCCGCCGTCGACGAGCAGCTGCTGATGGCGGTCGTCGCCCAGCGCTACTACTTTGACCACCGGACGAAGGTGGACATCGCCCGCGAGCTGGGGATGTCCCGGTTCAAGGTCAGCCGACTGCTGGAGCACGCCGTCGCGACCGGGCTGGTGCGGATCCAGATCGCCCCGCCGGACTCCCTCAACGCCCAGCTGTCGCTGCGGCTGAAGGACCGGTTCGGTCTGGACCGGGCCCTGGTCGCGGCCACCCGCGACACCCGCCCCCAGGCCGTACGGGACGCGCTCGGCAAGGCGGCGGCCACCCTCCTCAGCGACATCGTGACCCCCGCGGACGTGCTGGGAGTGAGCTCGGGACGAACGATCGACGCCCTCGCGCGGCACCTCACGCGGCTCGCCGGTTGCGAGATCGTCCAGCTCACCGGGATGAGCGGGAGCCTGGACGACAACCCGGTGGAGGTGCTCCGGCGGGTCGCGGTGCTCTCGGGGGGCCGGGCCCGCTCCATCTACGCGCCCCTGACCGTGGCCACGGGCGAGGCGGCCGCGGCCCTCAAGACCGACCCCAGCATCGCCGAGGCGCTGGGGCGCTTCCGCTCCGTCACGATCGCGGTGATCGCGATCGGCTGCTGGCAGCCGCCCGAGTCGCGCTTCCACGACGCGATCAGCCCGGCCGACCGGGACCGGCTGCTGGCCCTGGACGTGATGGCGGACGTGGCCGGGGTGCTCTTCGACAGCGCGGGACGGGCCGTGACCGCGTTCGACGACCGGGTTCTGGGCGTGGGGCTGACCGAGCTGCAGATGATCCGCGAGCGGATCGTCGTCGGGGGCGGTGAACGCAAGACCGGGGCCATCCTGGCTGCCCTCCGAGCGGGGGTCGTGACCACCCTGATCACCGACGAAGGGGTGGCCCGGGCCCTGCTCGCCTGAGCGCGTGACCCGCACGAAGGTGCGCTGACGGCCCGGAGCTGCACCTCCAGGCTGCCGCCATGCGGACGAACCGGCTCGAGGCGTTCAGCGACGGCGGCCTGGTCATCATCATCACGATGATGGTGCCCGCGTACTACCTGCTGCAGCAGTCCATCTTCAGTGCCGAAGGGGAGCCGTCCCTGCTGCGGGAGGCCCTGGGGGCCGACCGCAAGGGCAAGCTGTCCCCGGTCACCGTGCTGGTCGGGATCGGGCTCGCCTTCGTCACCCCGCTGCTGGCTCTAATGCCCTGCATCCTCGTGGCCCTGATCTGGCTGATGCCCGGTCGGCGGCTCGAACGCTACCTCGCGGCGAACCACCTCGACGACGAGTGCGAGGGGGGCTCAGGAGGGCCAGGCGACGAGGTCGCCCACGGAGGCGTCGTAACCCGGTAGCTGCCCGGCGGCCGGCAGCGGGGTGGGCCACTCGGCCACCGTCCGGCCGGGCGGCGGGTCGACCTGGTCGTAGGTCCAGATCCCGACCTCCCCAGCGGCCGGCGGCCCTAGCCGGGTCGCAGCGTCCTCCGCCGTGCCTACCGGGACGTCGGTGAAGGGGGCCACCCCGGGCAGGCTGACGTCGACCCGGCGGGTTCCGACCGGCAGGGCGGCGAAGGTGGCGGTCAGGTGCAGGACCCCGCCTGTGCGCCGCAGCACGTCGCCGTGCAGCCACACGTCGCTGCAGAGGCAGGCGTACGCAGTGTCCCGCCCCCCGCTGGGGGGGACGGACGACCAGCGCACCCGGGACCGGTCGCCGGCCGGCAGGCCCGCCGCCCGGAGCCGTGCGCCGTCCGCCGGTGCCGTCGGGCGGACGTCGATCCTGAGGGGCAGGTCGGCGGCCAGGGGCGGCCCGTACGCCAGCGGCAGGAGGTCCTGGGCGGCCATCGAGCGCACCGTCCACTCCAGCGAGGTCGACGTCGGCAGAGCGACGACCCGGTCCACCCGGACGGCCAGGGTGTCGGAGCGGCTGCCCGCGGGGCGGTAGGCGTGCGGCCGGGTCGCGGGACGGACGACCGGGGCCGGGCGCGTCAGGTCGGCGCGGCCGCGGGCGGTCGGCGCCTGTCCGGCCGCGGTGACGGGCACGTGCGAGAAGGACGCGGCGGTCGGAAGCTGGAGGTCCACGGCGTCGACCGAGGCCGGAAGCGCGGGGTAGGCCACCTGCAGCAGCTGGGTCTCGCCGACCACCAGACGCTGCTGGGCCAGCCACAGCGAGGTGCACAGACAGTGCGGCCCCTGGTCGCGGTCCTGCTGGCTCAGCGGTCGGTAGACCCGACGTCCCACCGGGTCGACCAGGTCCAGGGCCAGCTCCCCCGACTCGCCCCGGGTGAGCCCGAGGTCGATGTCGGTGGGCAGGGGCGAGCCCGCGGCGTAACCCGGGGCGCCGAGGACGGTGACCGACCAGTCCAGCACGGTGGCTCCGGCGACCAGCACGGTGGCGGGGGCGATCCGGCGGATAGCGTTCACCGCGAACCGGACGCTCACCTGGCGCCCCTCGGCGGTGGTCCAGGTCCGGTCCCCGGCCACCGGGAGGGCGGCGCTGACCGCCCGGGGTAGGACCGCGGGCGGGCTGGGGACCGGGGTCGGGCTCTCCGACGGGGCGGTGGTACCGAAGAGGCCGGGCTCACGGTCGGCGTACGTGCAGCCGGACAGGGTCAGCGCTGCGGCCGCCGCCACCAGCGCCCACCGGCCGGGTGCCCTCAGAGCCCGCGCCCGGGAGCGCCGGCTCACCGCGGCCAGTCCACGATCCGACCGGAGCCGGCCGTGTAGGCGACGAGCTGGGTCGGGTCCGGCAGCGGGGTGGGCCAGTCCGCGGTCCGCCAGCTGCGCGGCGGGTCGGTCTCGTCGTAGGTCCAGGTCGGGCCGGGCACGGCCAGGGCCCGCGAGCCGTCGGTGCCGGGGTCCGCGGTGTCGACCACCGGCACGTCGCGGAAGGTCGCTACCCCTGGCACCGTGACGTCCACCTGGGTGACCGAGGCCGGCAGCACGGCGAAGGTCGCGGCCAGGTTCGCCACCCCACCCCTCTGCCGCAGGCTCCCGGCCCAGAGCCCGAGCTCGCTGCACTGGCAGGCGTACGCGTCCCGGCCGGTCCGGGGGACGGTGAACCAGCGCACCCGGCTCGCGTCGTCGGCCGGCTGGCCCGCCGGTCGCAGCCGCGGGCCGTCGGCGGCGGCGGTCGTGGTGACCTCGACCCGGGCGGACAGGTCCACGGCCAGCGGCGGACCGTAGGCCAGCGAGCCGAGATCGTGGCGGGTCAGGGAGCGGACGCTCCACTGCAGGGAGGTGGCGCCGGGCAGCCGGGTCACCGCGTCGACCTGCACGATCAGGGTGTCGGCCCGGCCGCCGGGAGGCCGGTAGAGCCGGGGGGCGACGGGCGGGTTCGAGGCCTCGGCGAGCTGGGTCAGGTCCACCGGAGCCGTCGGGACGGGGGTCCTGCCTTCGGGTGTGACGGGGACGTCAGGGAACGGCGTCGTGTTGGAGAGGTCGACGTCCACCGCCGCCAGACTCCTGGGCAGTTCGGGGAAGGCCAGCTGCAGCAGCTGGGTCTCACCGATCCGCAGCCGCATCTGGGGAATCCACAGCGGGGTGCACAGGCAGTGCTGGAAGCGCTCGGGGGAGCGGTGGGCGAGCGGGTGGTAGACCCGCGCGGCCACCGGGTCGACCAGGTTGATCCCCAGGGTGCCCGCCTCCTCCCGGCCCAGG
>JBBQAB010000080.1:0-3922 GCA_038198385.1 Propionibacteriales bacterium | reverse complement strand
GATCTGGGGGTGCATCACAGAGATCTCGGTGATGTGCGGGGCGTAGATGATGACCTCACCGCCGTCGGCCACGATCGGCTCCAGCTTGTAGAAGCCCTTGGCCGCGGTCCAGATGTCCTCGTACTTGGTCGGCATGATCGACAGCACCCGGCGTACGGGGGCATCCCGATAGCTGACGTGGGTCTCGGCCGACACCTCGGCGCAGGCCGCCCAGGCGTCCTCGGGGGTGCCGAAGGCCGCCGCGTGCAGGGTGTCGGTCCCCGATGCCACCACCAGACAGAGGGCCAGCCGCTCCACCGGGATCATGGCGGCGGCCTCGTTGACCAGCGCCCGGACCGGGGTGACCCCGCGGGTCCCGATCATCTCCGCGCTCGTGATGAGGGCCCCGACCCAGTGCGACAGGTCGATCAGCTCCGGACCGGAGACGCCGGGGAAGAAGTACTTGTTGCCGCCGGAGAAGCCGACCACCTCGTGCGGGAACACCGGCCCGACCACGATGGCCACGTCCGCCTCGGACACGTGCCGGTTGATCCGCACCTCGACCGGGGTGTCGGTCATCAGGCCCCCGGTCAGCTCGCTCAGCCGCTCGGCGCCGATGGTGCCCAGGGAGACGAAGGTCTCCGGCAGGCACGACTCGTGGTTGACGATCTGCCACCCCGGGTAGGTGTCCTCGGCCGCCCCGGGCGCGTAGCCCAGGTGGCGGGCCAGCTGCTCCTCGCTCATGCCGTGATGGGTGCCCAGGGCGATCACCACCGTGACCGCGCTCGCCCGCCCGACCAGACCCGCGTGCACCTGACCCAGGAGCAGCGGCAGCGGGCAGGTGCGGGTGCCGTCGGGCACCACCAGACAGACCCGCCGGCCGTTCACGTCCGCGGTGGCGAGGACCTCGGCGACGAACCGGCGGACGGCGTCGGACTCCAGCCGCTCCCCCGATCCGCCGAGGACCCGGGCGCGGGTCGGGTCACCGGGCTCGGTGCCGTACGCGGTGTCGGGTCCGACGACCGACGGCGCAGTGGTGGTCATAACGTCACCCTGCCCCGAACCTGCCGAGCGCACAACAAGGGGGCGGGTGAGGCCGGCGCCGGTCAGGGCTGGGGCCGGTCAGGGCTGGGGCCGGTCAGGGCTGGGGCCCGCCCATGAACGCCATCAGCTCACCGGGCAGCACGGTCAGCTGCCGCATCACCTCGACGTCCTCTGCTCGAGAGGATGTAGCGGTGGTTCAGGTCCCGTCCGGTGTGCGGTCAAACGACGGCGCCGCTTCGGCCGCCCATCCGGCGAGGCGCTCGAGCGCGAGCGCGACCTGCCGCGGGGTGCGTCGGGTGATGTCGACCTCGACGTCGTCGACGTGCGCCCGGTCCAGCACCGCCGAGAGCTCGGCCGTACGCCGCAGGTGCCAGTCCCGCTGGCTGTGATCGTCGTCGTGACGGCTGCTCAGGCGGACCCGGACGACGTCCGGGTCGACCAGCAGACGACAGATCAGCAGGGATCGGACCCGCAGGGCCGCGAGATAGCGTGGGACCTCACGAGGGTCTTCGACGACGCCGGCCACCACCAGCCTGCTCGCGCCGGCTGATCGGTAGTTCGCGGCGATGTCGCGCAGGTTGGCGAGCTCCACCTCGTGCTGGAAAGGATCGGTGGGCGGAGGCGGGAAGAGCAGCCGGACCTGATCGAGGTCCACGAGCCCGTGGGGCACCTGCCGATCCTGCAAGAGGGCAGACAGCGCGGCCGCGGTGGTGGTCTTGCCCGCCCCGACCGTGCCGTTGATGAGGACCGCGTCGAACATGGTCGAAGACTGCCAGCCCGGCCATCACGACGTCGACCCGACGGGGGCCGCACCGGAGCTCAGCGCGGCCAGCCGGGCCAGCCCGGGTTGCCGGTAGGTCTGCAGACGCATCTGGGCGTCGTCCAGCGCGGCCGAGCCGGGGTAGTCGGGTGGGATGCGGGCGGGGTTTAGGGCGACCCGGTCGGCCCAGGCCTTGATGTCGGGCTCGGCACCGAAGGTCTGGGAGGCGCGGGCCCCGCGGACGTTCATCTGGGCCCAGTCGGTCAGGGAGTCACCGAAGGCCGACGGCGGGCACAACCGGTTCTTCTCCGCGTCGTCGCTCCGGGTCGCCTCGACGTAGCCGACCAGGGCCGCCCCGAAGCACGGGAACCCGGCCCGGATCGGTTGCAGCGTGATCGACTCCGATCTCCAGACGGGGACCAGCGGCGGATAGCGCAGACCGGGCGCAGCGCAGTGCACGACCACAGCGCCCGGGGTGATCGCGACGGACCCGTCGGCGAAGGCCATCCGCCCGACGTCAACCCGCTGGAGATACCCGCGGCGGACCACGTGGGTGATCGATCGGAGCAGCTCGAGCTCCCAGGCGCCCAGGGTCGGCGCCTTGGCCATCGTCGGGGTGACCGAGCCGTCGATGCGATGCATGATGCCCGCCTCCTCCAGCCGGAGGAACAGGTCGTCCAGGGAGGGCGCACTGGCCGCCGCCTGCAGGGTGTCGGCGAACATCCCCAGATAGATCGCCGGGTCGGGCTGGATGACCGCCCGGTTCAGCATCCAGGGCTCGCGGGGCCGGACCCAGCAGATGGCGTCCGGGTCGACCCCGGCCCCCAGCAGCCAGATGCACGCGTCGGTCGCGGTCTTGCCCGACCCGACCACGACGTACTGGCTGGCCGCTTCCTCCAGCCGCGGCAGCGCGTTCGCGGTCACGACCCGGACCCCGTCCCCCACCACGAAGGGCGGCGGCACCTCCGAGGGGATCCCGGGGGCGAGATAGCGGGCGTCGACGACCCGGCACCGCACCGGCACCCGGAACCGCTGACCCGAGAGGCGGGAGACGAACGTCTGGTCGCCGAGGTAGTCGCAGCTGGTGAAGAGCTCGACCTGCCCCGAGTCCCGCATCCGCTCGGCCACCCGCTCGTAGTAGCTGAGGATCTGCGGCTGGCTGGCGCGCTCCTGCAGCCCCGCCTCGGGCCCGGACGTCTGCACCCGGCCGCCCAGCACCGTGGAGGCCACGCCGTAGAAGGTGGAGGACTGGTGCAGCCGGACGAAGGGGTAGGCCGAGAGCCAGTGCCCGCCCACCCCGTACCGGCGTTCGACGACGGCGACGCGTACGCCGGCGTGGTCGATCAGGGCGTCGGTGAAGGCCATCCCGGCCGCGCCCGCGCCCACCACGAGATAGTCGGCCTCGACCGTACGCGTCATAGGCTCAGCCAAGCACCCCGCCGCAGGTCAGTCGACGGCCCCGTCCGGGACCGGCCCGCGGTTTCGCCTCCACCGGTACCTTCGCAGGCGGGAGACGTCACGGCGGTCAGCGAAGCGGCCCGGTCCCGATCTGGCGGACCGGCACGAGGGCGAGGAGGCAGCAGATGCCCGAGGGGCACACCGTGCACCGGCTCGCCCGCACGCTGAACAAGGCCTTCACCGGGGCGTCGCCGCGCGCGTCGAGCCCGCAGGGCCGGTTCGTCGAGTCGGCGGCCGAGCTGGACGGCGTGGCCGTCGGCGAGGCGTACGCGCACGGGAAGCACCTCTTCGTGGCGTTCGCCGAGGACCGCTGGCTGCACGTGCACCTCGGGCTGTTCGGCCGGTTCACCGTCTCCGCGATCCGCCCCCCGTACGGTGCGGTGCGGCTCCGGCTCACGACCGACGACGTCGCCGGGGACCTCCGTGGACCGATCATCTGCACCCTGCGCACCGGTGACGAGGTTGCGGCCCAGATCGCCCAGCTCGGCCCGGACCCGTTGCGCGCCGACGCCGATCCCGACCTCGCCTGGGACCGGATCCACCGCTCGAGGCGCACCATCGCCGCCCTCCTGATGGACCAGGAGATCCTGGCCGGGGTCGGCAACGTCTACCGCGCCGAGGCCCTGTTCCGGGCGCGGGTCGACCCCTTCCGGCCCGGGACCGACCTCGACCGCCCGAGCT
>JBBQAB010000079.1:0-3159 GCA_038198385.1 Propionibacteriales bacterium | reverse complement strand
TCAGCACCTCACCGACCAGGATGGTGTGGTCACCCCCGTCGTAGCGCGCGTGGGTCCGGCACTCGAGCCAGGCCAGCGCTCCGGCGACCAGCGGCACGCGCGTCCGCGGTGCCGCGTCGTACGGGACGGTGTCGAACTGCGTGGCCAGGTCCCGGCCCCGGTTGGAGAAGTGCCGGGCCACCTCCTCCTGGTCGCCCGCCAGCAGGGAGACCCCCCAGCTCTCCGCCCGAAGCGCCGCCGCATGGAAGCGGCTGGTCCGGCTCACGCAGACCAGCACCAACGGTGGCTCGAGGGAGACCGAGCAGAAGGCCGTGGCCGTCATCGCGTGGGCGACGCCGTCGACCGTAGCGGTGACGATGGTGACCCCGGAGCTGAAGTCGGCCATGGTCGCGCGGAGCGACTCCGGCCCCCCGGGCACCCCGACCGCCGACCGTACCGGCGCGACCGCCTCGCCCGCACTCACTCCTGGTCGGCCAGACCAAGGAAGAGGTCGTCGGCCCAGCCGTCACCGGGGAACGGCACCCCCACGGCGAGCTGGTAGTACTCGTGGGCCCACATCTGGTCCCCCAGCACGGGCGTCCCGGCGAAGAAGGGCCCGTCCTCGGTGATCTGGCTGGCGTGGGCGCGCATCGCGGCGAGCTTGCGGGAGACGTACGCGCTGCCGTCGACCGCGGCGGCCACGTCGGCGTCCGAGGCCAGCATCGGGTGGCCGGCGTCGTCGGCTCCGGCGCTCGCGTCGCTGTCGAACCACTGGAAGCTCTCGGCGTCCCCGCCCTCCCGGAGCTGCCGGATCGCCTGCTGCATCCGGCTCTGGCTCATCACTGCCCACAGGATCCGCGACACGGTCCAGGCCGGGCCGAGGTCGGGTCGGTAGCCGGCCACGCCGGCCAGCTGAGCGGCGTACATCGCCACCCGGTGGGCCTGGACGTGGTCGGGGTGGCCGTAGCCGCCCATCTGGTTGTAGGTGACGAGCACCTGGGGCCGACGGTCACGGATCAGCGGCACCAACTGGTGCGCGGCCTCGAGCAGGTCAGTCGTCCAGAAGATGCCCTCCCGCAGGACGTCGCGCGCGACCGCGCGCTGCTGCTCGTCGTAGGCCATGCCCGAGTCGCGGAAGTGGCCGTCGCCGCCGAGCCGGACGAAGTCGGTGACCCCGAGGGCGGCCATGGCGGCCTGCAGCTCGCCGAGCCGGCGCGGGCCGAGCACGTCCTCGTGGTCGGCGTCCAGGTGCACCAGGTCCTCGACCAGGACCTCCCCCTCCTCACCGAGGGTGCAGGTGACCAGGCAGACCTCCGCGCCCTCGTCGACGTAACGGGCCATCGTGACGCCGTTGTTGATGGTCTCGTCGTCGGGATGGGCGTGGACGAGCATCAAACGTCGTCCGGTTGCGGGTGCACTCACGTCGTCCACCTTAGGCGTGAGGCTGGACCGCCTGACACGACGCTTGCGATGCGCAGCCCGTGTCACCACCGACCCGACGGTGGTCGGCGCGCCGATGCCGGCCGCGACGACCACCGGCAGGCCTCAAACGATCGCGCGCGCCTCGGCGAAGTGGCAGGCCGACTCATGCGAGCCCTCGCCGTCGGGACGGGGAATGAGGGGCGGGTCGTCGGTCGAGCACTTCTCCTGCGCCTTGAAGCAGCGCGTGTGGAACCGACACCCGCTCGGCGGGTTGGCCGGGCTCGGCACGTCGCCGCTGAGCACGATCTGCTTGCGGGTGTTGCGCAAGGTCGGGTCGGGCACCGGCACCGCCGAGAGCAGGGCCTGCGTGTACGGATGGGTCGGCCGGGAGTAGATCTGGTCCTCGTCCCCCAGCTCCACCATCTTGCCGAGGTACATCACCCCCACGCGGTCCGAGATGTGCCGCACCACCGAGAGGTCGTGGGCGATGAACACGTACGCCAGACCCAGCTCGTTCTGCAGCTTCTCCAGCAGGTTCACCACCTGGGCCTGCACCGAGACGTCTAGCGCCGAGACTGGCTCGTCGCAGATCAGGACCTTCGGGTTCAAAGCAACCCCACGGGCGATGCCGATGCGCTGCCGCTGCCCGCCGGAGAACTGGTGCGGGTAGCGGTTGATGTGCTCGGGGTTCAGCCCGACCAGGTCGAGCAGCTCCTGCACCCGGCGGCGGCGGCCGCCCTTGGGGATCGCGTCGGGGTGGATCTCGAACGGCTCCCCGACGATCTCGCCGACCGTCTTGCGTGGGTTGAGCGAGGTGTAGGGGTCCTGGAAGACGATCTGGATGTCGCGGCGCAGCCGACGCATGGCCGCCCCGCGCTGGGAGTAGACGTCCACCCCGTTGAAGGTGAGCTTGCCGCCGGTCGGCTCCTCGAGCCGCATCAGCATCCGACCCAGGGTGGACTTGCCACAGCCCGACTCGCCCACGATGCCCAGGGTCTCGCCCTTGTAGAGCTCAAAGGAGACCCCGTCGACGGCCTTGACCTTCCCGACCGTGCGGCGCAGTACCCCCGCCTTGATCGGGTAGTACTTGACCAGGTCTTCGGCCTTGAGAATGACCTCACCGGACATCGGTGGGCACCGCCTCTCCACTCATGACCTGTACCGCGAAGTGGCAGGCGGAAAACCGGTCGGGGGCGATCTCCAGCAGCGGGGGCTCCGGCTCGGAACGACAGATGTCCTGGGCGTGGTTGCACCGTGGGTTGAACGCACAGCCATGCGGGATCCGCAGCAGGTTGGGCGGCAGCCCACCGATCGCGGTCAGCTTCTGGCCCTTCTGGTCCAGCCGCGGGATGGAATCCAGCAGACCCTTCGTGTACGGGTGGGCCGGGTGCGCGTACAGCTCGAAGATGTCGGCCTGCTCCACGATCCGGCCGGCGTACATCACCGCGATCCGGTCGGCCACGTCGGCCACCACGCCCAGGTCGTGGGTGATCAGGATCAGCCCCATCTTGCGCTCGTCCTGCAGGTCCTGCAGCAGCTGCATGATCTGCGCCTGCACCGTCACGTCGAGGGCGGTGGTCGGCTCGTCGGCGATCAGGACCGCCGGGTCGAGGGCGATCGCCATCGCGATCATGATGCGCTGCCGCATCCCGCCGGAGAACTGGTGCGGGTAGGCCTTGACCCGCTGCCGCGCTCCGGGGATGGAGACGCGCTCCATCATGGTGATGGCCGCCTGCAGCGCGTCGCTCTTGTTCATGC
>JBBQAB010000078.1:0-2995 GCA_038198385.1 Propionibacteriales bacterium | reverse complement strand
GATCGTCGCCCAGCAGATCGCGCTCGTCGTCACCATGTGTCTCCTCTCGGTGGCGGCGAGCCGCTGGCACCCGGGGCGGCCGCAGCGCCGTACGTCCATCCGGAGGTTCCTCCGGGTGGGGTCCAACGTCCTGGGCACCCAGGTCATCGGCTACGCCACCAACAACGTGGACAACGTGTCCCTCGGTGCTTTCTGGGGGGCGGGCCCGCTAGGGATCTACAGCCGCGCCTACCAGCTCCTGATGACCCCGATCAACCAGATCAACGACCCCATCACCCGTGTCGTGCTGCCGGTGCTCTCCCGGGTGCACGACCAGCCGACCGTCTACCAGCGCTACGTCGAGAAGGCCCAGCTCGTCGGCTCCTACCTCTTGGCGCCGATGTTCAGCATCGCCGCTGGGCTGAGCACGGCGCTGGTGGCCCTGCTGTTCGGCCCGGCCTGGTCCGCGGTGGCCCCGGTGTTCGTGGTGCTGGCGATCGGTGGGGTGTTCCGGGGGGTCGGGCTCGTGACCTACTGGATCTTCCTGTCCAGCGGCCACTCCAGCGCCCAGCTGAAGATGTACCTGGTCGCCCGTCCCGTCATGATCGTGATCATCTTGCTCGGGTTGCCCTGGGGCCCGGTCGGGGTGGCCGCTGGCCATTCGCTGGCCTTCGCGCTCTACTGGGTCGTGTCGTTGAGGCGTGCGTCGCGCATGGCCGGACTCGACACGGGGCAGCTGTTCGCCCAGACGCTGAGAGCTCTCGCGCTCGTCTCCGCACCGTGCGGGGTGCTCGCCCTCCTGGGCGGCCGCCTGGTGGACGGCGCGCTCCTGCAGGTCCTCGTCGGCGTCGGTTTGGCCGCGGCGTACGTCGTGGTCCTGTGTCTCTCCTCCCCACCCGAGCGGCGACAGGCCCAGGAGGCCCTCCAGCTGCTCCGGCGGCAGCGCGGACCGGTCACCGGGTAGTCGCCGACACATGCGCCACCGGGTAGTCGCCAACCAGGGCTCTCAGGAACGGGTCGGCTGTCTCCCGTACTCCACCCAGACCAGGCCCCAAGCCCCGGTCAGCGTACCCAGACCCGTGGCGATCATGCAGGCGCCCCGAGCCTGGGCCGAGACGTCCGATCTCAGGTGCCCCCGGAGCCGGGTAGCCGCGCCCCCGAGGGCCCGGTAAAAGCCCCGGGCGCTGAGCCCGAGCCGCTCGCGTCCTTTCTGCGCCGGTCCTGGGGTGAGGGCGAGCATCACCCGGCTCCAGTCGTTTCCGGTGCGGAAGGAGCGTCGGAGGACCCAGCTGCGGCTGACGCGGTCCGGGGACTGGTAGTCGTAGACCTCCGCCTCGTCGCACCAGCGGATGACGCCGCCCCGCCTGCTGAGGTCACGGGTGAGCATGGTGTCACTTCCGCCGCTCAATCCGAACTTCTCGTCGAACCGAAGATCCATCGAGGCCAAGGTCGGCAGATGCAGGAGGAGATTCCCGCTACCCGCTCCGGCTACCACCGTGCCGGTCGCCCGCTGCCGACGGTCGAACACCCCACTGCCCTGGATCCAGGCGTCGGGCTGCACGCTCTCGTAGCGAGCCAGGACAGGCCCGGCCACTCCGGCGCACTGCCAGTCCCTCCAGCTTCCCACCATTCGTTGAACCCATCCGTCCAGGGGCAGCTCGTCGTCGTCGACGAACAACAGGACCTCGGCCGGATCGGCGGCGGACAGGGCCCGGTTGCGTGCCGCGGCAATGCCAGCCACCGGCTCGTGCAGGTAGCGGACCTGCTCGGCACTCCAGGCCTCCACCTGGTCACGCGCCCCCGCGTCCGGGTCGTTGTCCACGACCAGGATCGAGGCGTCTCCCGGATACTCCTTCACCTGGCGAACCAACTCGGGCAGAACCCGGTCGACACAGGCCGGTCGGCGAAACGTGGCCATGGCCACGACGAGCTCGGGCCAGGGGGCTGAACCGGTGGTGTGGCTTGGCGGAACGTCCATGAGGACGTACATTACTGGCGAATACTGGATGTTGTGTGAGCCGCGGGGGCGACCACCTTAGGAAAGGTCCCGACCGTGGAAATCCGCACGTACCTCCAGGCGCTGCGCAAACATTGGCTGACGGTCGTCGTCCTCACCTTCGTGGGTGCCGCCTCGGGCGCGGTGGCCTTTCTGATCACCCCTCCGGTCTTCTCCAGTTCGGTCACGTTCTACGTGAGCACGCCGCTGACCGACGGCAGCAACCCGTTGAGCGCCGGCCAGTTCGCGCAGGCTCGGGTCAACTCCTACGTGTCACTGCTGGAAAGCGAGCAGCTGGCGTTTCGCGTCATTCGTAACCAGCGCCTGGCCATGTCGACGGCCGACGTCATGAAGGAGGTCAAAGCGACGGCGGAGCTGAACACCGTTCTGGTCACGGCGACGGTCAGGGACCCGTCCCCGGATCGAGCGCTCGCTATCTCCCGTGGGATTGCCAATACGTTCGGGGCAATGGTCGACCAGCTCGACAACCAGAATCGCAAGACCGACATCGTGGTGATCAACGCCGTTTCTGGGCCCACCCTGGCGCCTAGTCCGATTTCCCCCAGCAAACGGATCGACGGCGGTCTCGGACTGCTGCTGGGGGCCGCAATCGGGGCCTCGATCGCCATCGCACGGGAGCTCTTGGACAGCAGCGTCCGGAGCACTGACGTCGGCGCTGCACTGACTCAGGCGCCCGTGATCGGGACAATCGACTTCGACCCCGACACCAAGCGGAATCCGCTGCTGCTCAAGGACGCCGCCACCTCGGTACGGGCGGAGTCCGTACGTCAGCTCCGGACGAACCTACAGTTCATCGACGTGACCCAGACCGCCAACGTCCTCCTGGTCACGTCGGCGGTGCCTGACGAGGGCAAGTCGGTCGTGTCGGCCAACCTGGGACTCTCGTTCGTCGAGTTCGGCGACTCGGTGCTCCTGGTCGAGGCCGACCTGCGCCGACCGAGGCTCTCCTCCTATCTGGGCGTCGAGAACGAGATCGGACTGACCAACGTCCTGGTCGGG
>JBBQAB010000077.1:0-8838 GCA_038198385.1 Propionibacteriales bacterium | reverse complement strand
CGACGGGAGCACGGGCCCCGGGACCGCGGGGCCACGTGCGGGGGTCGAGGTCACGGTGAGCGCGACTCGGGCCCTGCGTCGGGCGGCGCGTTGGGCCGGGCCGACCGGGCGTGACGTGTCGGACCTGGTCACCGAGCTGTTCGGGCGGGCTGAGGTCGAGGTGCCGGCGGTCGACCCGGGTGCCCACCCCGACCTGGCGCACCACCTCCGGCGCCTCTGAGGTCTCAGCCCCGGTCGTCGGCCCGTCGGGTCCGTGCGGTCTCGCGGTCGTTGGCCTGCTGCAGGGCCTCGACCAGCTCGGCCTTGGTCATCGAGGAGCGCCCGACAACGTTCAGCCGGGTCGCCGATGCGTAGAGGTGCTTCTTGCTCGCGTGGGCATCGACCCCGCCCGCGCTCGCGGCGTGGGCGTCCGGCCCGCCCTCCTCGGCCCGCGCATCCGAGGGGCCCGCCTCCTCCTTGGGCTCCCAGTGGTCCCCGACCTTTTCGTGGGTGCGCTTGAGGGAGGCGTAGGCGACACGATGGGCCCGGGCCTCATCCCCGTCGTAGGTGCGGATGGCCGAGTCGTAGGTCTCGGCGAAGGTCTGGTGCGCCTGGTCGCCCGAGTGCTGCAGGGTGCTCGGCAGCTCCTCCTCGCGGGCCTCACCGGAACGGTCGGTCTTGGGCACGGGTCCTCCTGTACGGGGCGGGTGGCTGCCTCCGACCGTACGACGCGGGTCCCCCTCGCGACAGTGCCCTGACCGGACGGGCGGGGCGGCCGGGCCGAGCCGCGAGACGGCCGGGGCTCAGCGTCGCCGGCGGGAGGTCCAGCCCAGGTAGGCCGCGAGCGAGCCTGCGGTGCCCAGACCGGCGCCCAGCATCGGCAGCTGCCACTCGCGGCGCCGGTCGGGATCGGAGGTCACGACCTGGGCCACGCCCCGGATGGCCGCCGCCGCGACCGCGCCGAGGACCACGCGCTGCACGATCGTCTCCAGCCGCCCCACCAGGGGCTCCAGCTCCTCCGCGCGCAGGTGCACCGCCGGGCCGCCGGCGTCCAGCATCGCCTGCAGCCGGCGGAGCTGGCCGGGCAGCTGGGTGGCCAGCTCCAGGGCGTCCACCCCGGCCTCGACCAGGTGGTGGGCCACCGCCGTCGGGGAGTAGCGGCTGAGCACCAGGCGCTGGGCGTACGGTCCGATCACCTCCCCCAGGTGGAAGTCGGGGTCCAGCGACAGGCCCATTCCCTCGGTCATGACCACCATCTTGGTCAGCAGCGAGGTCTCCCGCGGCAGCTGTAGGTGCCGCCGCCGCATGATGGCCAGCACCTCCCGGATCAGCCGGCCGACCGGCACCTCAGCCAGCGACCGGCCGGCGTAGAGACCGATCACGGGCACCAGGTCACTAGCCAGCCCGGCGTGGTCGACCTGGGTCTGCCCGGCGGTCAGGTGACCGAGCGCGGCCGCGATCCGCTGCGGATCTTTGCGGGTCAGGGCGACCAGGAGCACGCCGAGCCGCTCCCGCATCTCCGCGTCCACCACCCCGACCATCCCGAAGTCGATCAGCCCGATCCGGCCGTCGGGCTCGATGAACAGGTTGCCCGGGTGCGGGTCGGCGTGGAAGAAGCCGTCGTCGAAGATCATCTGGGCCGCGACCCGGGCCGCACGGGCGGCCAGCGCGGGCCGGTCGATGCCGGCCGCGTCCAGCCCGGCCAGGTCGGAGACCTTCAGCCCCCGGATCCGCTCCAGGGTCAGCACCCGCGAGGTCGTGGTCTCCCACAAGACCCGGGGGATGTGGACCCCGGGGTCGTCGGCGAAGTTCGCCGCGAAACGCTCCGCGTTGCGCCCCTCGGCCAGGTAGTCGAGCTCACCGCGCAGGGTGCGGGCAAACTCCTCCGCCAGCCCGGGCAGGTCGTAGTCAGCCGCCTCCGCCCACCGCCGGTCCGCCTGGGCGGCCAGGTTCTGCAGGATCTCGAGGTCCTCCTCGATCCGCTCGACCACGTCGGGGCGCCGCACCTTCACCACCACCTCGGTGCCGTCGTGCAGCGTGGCGGCGTGGGCCTGCCCGATCGAGGCCGTGGCCAGGGGGGTCAGGTCGAAGGCGGCGAAGACTGTCTCGGGCGGGGCGCCGAGCTCGACCCGGACGAGGTCCTCGACCACGGGCCCGGGGATGGGCGACAGTGAGTCCTGCAGCGCGGCCAGCTCGGTCAGGTAGGCCGGGGAGAGCAGGTCCGAGCGGGTGGAGAGCAGCTGCCCGAACTTGACGAAGGTGGGTCCCAGCTCCTCGAGCGCGAGGCGGACGTGCACCGGGGTGGAGTAGGTCTGGCCCAACGGCGTACGCCGGATGATCTGCCGGTGGAAGGGCAGCCAGCGCTCCATCCCCGAGGCGCCGATCAGCACGCTCAGCCCGTGCCGGGCCAGCGTCTCGGCGATCTCGCGGTAACGGTCCAGATGGCTCACCACGCGGCCCATCCTTCCAGGCGGCCCCAGCCCCGCCGCCCGCCCGGCCCGCCGCTCCGGCGGGGACCCCACATTTCGGAAAGGAGCAAAGGTGCGTCATACTCATGACGTGGCTCACCGACGGTGACGCCGCGGTCGTCTGCTGAGCGCTCCTGCAGCGCACTTGTTCTCCCGGTGGCACTCGCCACTGTGCGGAGCTGGTCTGCACTTCGGCCATCCGAACAAGACCCAAGGATCTACCCACACCATGTCTCAGAGCACCAACACGTCCGCACGCCCTCAGCGGCGCCGCGGCTCCCGTCGCCCCGCCGGCTCCGCGTCTGCGGCAGCCCCCCGGGTCGACTCCACCCCCGAGGTCACCGACCTCAGCGAGCTGCGGGCCGAGCCGGCCCCGGTCGACGGTCGCACCTTCGCCGGGCTCGGCGTCGCCCCCGTCCTGGTCGAGCTGCTCGACAAGCAGGGCATCAGCGCCCCGTTCCCCATCCAGTCCGCCACGCTGCCCGACTCACTCGGCGGCCGGGACGTGCTGGGCCGCGGTCAGACCGGCAGCGGGAAGACCCTCGCCTTCAGCCTGCCGCTGGTGCAGCGTCTGATCGCCTCGGGCGCCAAGCGTCAGCCCAAGCGGCCCCGGGCCCTCATCCTGGTCCCCACCCGCGAGCTGGCCAACCAGGTCCACGCGACGCTGGAGCCGCTCGCCACCGCGCTCGGGCTGCGCACCGCCGTCATCTTCGGCGGGGTCAGCCAGGGGCCGCAGGCCACCGCGCTGCGCAACGGGCTCGACGTGCTCGTCGCCTGCCCCGGTCGGCTGGAGGACCTGCTGAAGCAGAACCTCTGCGACCTGGGTGCGGTCGAGGTCGCCATCCTGGACGAGGCCGACCACATGGCCGACCTGGGCTTCCTGCCCGCCGTGAAGCGGATCCTCGACAAGACCCCGACCCACGGGCAGCGGCTGCTCTTCTCGGCCACGCTCGACAAGGGCGTCGACGTCCTGGTCTCGCGCTACCTGACCAACCCGGTGCTGCACTCGGTCGACCCGGCCGTGGCGCCCGTCTCCACCATGACCCACCACGTCTTCGAGGTCGACAACGGACACAAGTCCGCCGTCATCCAGGAGCTCGCGGCGGGTCGCGGCCGGAGCCTGCTGTTCACCCGCACCAAGCACGGGGCCAAGAAGCTGGCCAAGCAGCTTACGGCCAGCGGCGTACCCGCGGTGGACCTGCACGGCAACCTGGCCCAGAAGGCCCGCGAGCGCAACCTCGACGCCTTCAGCAACGGCACCGTCAAGGTCCTGGTGGCCACCGACATCGCCGCCCGGGGCATCCACGTCGACGACATCGAGCTCGTCGTGCACGTCGACCCGCCGGCCGAGCACAAGGCCTACCTGCACCGCTCCGGCCGTACGGCCCGGGCCGGCTCCGAGGGTGTGGTGGTCACGATCATGACCGCCGCCCAGCGCAACGACGTCCGGACCCTGGCCCGCCAGGCCGGCATCCGCCCGGTCTTCACCGCCGTCAACCCCGGTGCCAAGGAGATCGAGGCCCTCACCGGCCCCGCGGCCGACTACGTCACCCCCGCGCCCGTGTCCGAGGCTCCGGTCCAGGGCTCGGGAAACCGCAGCGGCAGCGGCCGCGATCGCTCCGGTGGCGGCTCCCGCTCGGGCAGCAGCAGCAGCCCCCGCTCAGGTGGCGGCTCCCGCTCGGGCAGCAGCAGCTCGGGCAACTACAGCACCAGCTCCGCCAACTACGGCACCAGCACCCCCAGCTCCGGTGGGTCGCAGCGTCCGGGCGCCTCGGGCGGTCAGCACCGCTCCTCCCCCGCCTCGGTCTCGGCCGGCTACTCCGGCGCCCGGCGCCGGGGTGGCTCGGGCGGCCGTCGCCCGCGCGTCTCCGCCTGAGCCAGGCCGTTGGGCACCCGGCAGGAGGGGGCGGCACCAGATGTCGCCGTCCTCTTCAACCGGGTTCCGACGGGCTGGTCCGTGGTCAGCTACGAGGGGCGCCGCTACGGCGTGACCAAGACCGTCCGGGTCTCCGGGCGGTCGTGCTCGGTTCTGGCCCACGAGCTGGGCGGCTCCGACCTCGTCAGCGCCAACTTGTACCTGACCAGCACCGCGGTAGAGCTACGGCCGTGTGAGATGCCCGCGGCGAAGGTGCTCGGCTTCCTCGCCGGTTTGCGGCTGCTGACGACGAGCCGCGACGCCGGCACCTAGTGTCGTCCGCGTCCGGGGGTGGTTCCCCGCCGTCAGGTCCTCGCGGTCCTGGGCTGACGACGCCCGGTCGCCCTTCGCATCGAGGGACCATCACGACTCCCTGAGGGTTCGCTCCGACAACCCATGCCATCCGTCGTCGTTCCTGCGGCGATCCGGAGGAGTGGGGGGACCCTCCGAGCCCCCCGGCGTCGCGGCCGGTCAGCCTCCCTAGATTGGGTGGATGCCGACCGCCCTTGTCCTCCCGTACGCCGCCCACGAACCCCAGCTGGACCCCGGTGCCTGGCTGGCCCCGACCGCGACCATCATCGGTCAGGTCACGGTGGAGGAGCGGGCCAGCGTGTTCTACGGCGCGGTGGTGCGCGCCGACCTGGCCGCCGTACGCCTGGGCGCCGGCAGCAACCTCCAGGACAACGTCGTGGTCCACACCGACTGGGGGTTCCCGACCGACGTCGGCCGTGGCGTCAGCGTCGGCCACTCCGCCGTGCTCCACGGCTGCACGGTGGAGGACTTCTGCCTGATCGGGATGAGCGCCACCGTCCTCAACGGTGCCGTCATCGGCACCGGCTCGCTGGTCGCGGCGGGCAGTGTCGTCCTGGAGGGCACGATCGTCCCGCCACGGTCCCTGGTCGCCGGGGTGCCGGGACGGGTTCGGCGCCCGCTGACCGAGGACGAGTGCGCCAAGGTGGTGCAGAACGCGGAAATCTACGAGGAGCTGGCCGCAGGTCACCGTGCCGCCACCCGCTGACCTCGGGCGCGACGGGGCCGGCCTCGACCGGTCAGCTCAGCCGGGCCGGCTGGCGTCCGGCGGGTCCTGTTCGGACCACGTCAGGCTGGCCTGCATGCTCCGGTAGGTGAGCATGGTGTGGTCCGCGGCCAGCCGCTGGGCACTCTCCGCGTCACCGCAGACCACGGCCCGGACCAGAGCCTCGTGCTCGTGCAGGGCCTGGCGGAAGAAGTCGGGCTCGTACGGCAGAGCGCCGAAGCCCAGGCTGGCCAGGGTGGCGAGCCGCGCGCTGAGACCCTGCAGATAGGAGTTCCCCGCCGCCGAGCAGATCGCGGCGTGCAGCCGTCGGTCCAGTGCCCGGGCCGTCGTCATATCGGCCGAGGCGGCTGTGAACTGGGCCAGCAGCGACTCGAGCTCGGTGACGTCAGCGGCCGTCCGTCGCTGCGCAGCGGCGCGGGCGATCATCCCCTCGACCATGCCCCGGAGGTCGAACAGCTCACGCAGTCGGGGCAGCTCGGCCTGCAGGGTCCGCCGGGTCGGCTCGCGCGCCTGCTCCTCCCAGGAGCGCTTGGTCACGAAGGTGCCCCCGCCCCGCCCGCGACGGGACTCGATCAGGCCCAGCTCGGCGACCTGCTGCAGGGCCTGCCGGACGGTGGCCCGGCTGACCGACAGCCGGACCGCCAGCTCCCGCTCGGGCGGCAACTGCTCCCCCGGCGAGTAGGTGCCGACGGCGATGGCGGTGATCAGCCGGCTCGCGACGTCCTCGGCGATGGTGCTGCGCCCCAGACCCAGGTCCAGGTCCACCGGCGGGACGTCGTTGTCCAGCGGCTGGCTGACCGTCTCAGAAGGTATTGTGACCACACCTTTAGCTGTGTTTGACTGAAGCCACGTGGTTGAAAACGGTCTCATCGCGGGGCAAGTAAGGGGAAAGAATGGCACACGCCAGCACCGGCGTCCTCGACTTCGAGGGGAACCACACCTGGTACCGGGTCACCGGCTCTCTCGAACCTTCGCCGGCACCGGCACCCCTCGTGGTCCTGCACGGCGGACCCGGAGCCGCCCACGACTACACCCTGGCCATGCGGAGCCTGGCCACCGGCGGTCGGGCCGTCGTGCACTACGACCAGCTCGGCTGCGGGCGCAGCACCCACCTGCCTGACGTCAACCCGGACTTCTGGACCGTGGACCTGTTCGTCCGCGAGCTGCGCAACCTGGTCGAGCGCCTCGGTATCGCCGGCCGCTTCCACCTGCTCGGGCAGTCCTGGGGCGGGATGCTCGGCCCCGAGGTCGTCCTGTCCGACGACAGCGGGATCTGCTCCCTGACCATCTGTGACAGCCCGGCCTCGATGCCACTGTGGCTCGAGGCGGCCCGCGACCTGCGGTCCCAGCTCGAGCCGGAGGTTCAGGAGGCGCTGACCCGGCACGAGGCGGCCGGCACCACCGACTCGGCCGCGTACAAGAAGGCCGTGGACGTGTTCTATGCCCGCCACGTCTGCCGGGTCGACCCGGTACCGGCCGAGGTCACGGCCAGCTTCGACCAGATCGACGCCGAGCCAACCGTCTACCACACGATGAACGGCCCGAGCGAGTTCCACGTGGTCGGCAGCCTCAAGGACTGGACGGTCGTCGACCGGCTGGACCAGATCCGGGTCCCCACCCTGGTGGTGGCCGGGGCGTACGACGAGGCGACCCCGCTGACCTGGGCGCCCTTCGTCGAGCGGATCCCGGACGTGCGGTCGCACGTCTTCCCGGCCTCCAGCCACATGCCCCACGTCGAGGAGCCGGAGGCGTTCACCGCCGTCGTCGACGACTTCCTCGCGGCGCACGACTGAGAGCCGTCCCACCCCGGCGCCCCGGGCGCCCCACCTCCTCCCGCAGGGCTCCTCGAGCCCTCGGTCAGAACCGATGCAGAGAAGGAACGACCTGATGACCGCGCACCCCACCGCCGGACAGAGCCCGGGCGACCTCGCCGAGTTCGGCTACAAGCAGGAGCTCAACCGCACCCTGTCGACCACCGACCTGGTCGTCTACGGCCTCGTCTTCATGGTGCCGATCGCCCCGTGGGCCATCTTCGGGGTGGTCTTCAACGCGGCTCAGGGCATGGTGCCGCTGGTCTACCTGATCGGGCTGCTGGCGATGATCTTCACCGCCCTCTCGTACGCCCAGATGTCGCGCGCCTTCCCCATCGCTGGCTCGGTCTACTCCTACGTCGGCCGCGGCCTGCACCCGGTGCTCGGCTTCTTCGCCGGCTGGACGATCCTGCTCGACTACCTGCTCGTCCCCACCCTGCTGTACGTCTTCGCCGCCGAGTCGATGTCGGGCATCTTCCCCGGCGTGCCGAAGCCGGTCTGGATCATCGTCTTCCTGGTCATCAACACCGCGGTGAACTTCGTCGGAATCTCCTTCACCGCCGTGGTCAACCGGCTCTTCCTGGCCGCCGAGCTGATCTTCGTGGTCATCTTCATCGTGATGGCTGTGGTCGCCATCTCGAAGGGGGTCAACGGGGCGCAGTTCAGCACCACCCCGCTGTTCAACCCGGACCTGTTCACCCCGCAAATCGCGGCGGCGGCGCTGTCCATCGCCGTGCTGAGCTTCCTCGGCTTCGACGGGATCGCCACCCTGAGCGAGGAGGCCAAAGGCGGCCGCCGGTCGGCCGGCGTGGCCATGATCACCGGCCTGGTCCTGGTGGCCATCTTCTTCGTCAGCCAGACCTGGCTCGCCGCCATGCTGGTCCCGGGCACCACCACCTTCGGTGACAGCGACGTCAACAACGCCTTCTTCTCCGTCGTGGGGTCGATCAGCAACAGCGGCTGGATGGTCGCCTTCCTGGCCATGAACGCCCTCGCCGTCGGTATCGCCAACGCGGTCGCCGCGCAGAGCGCCACCTCGCGGCTGCTGTTCTCCATGAGCCGCGACGGCCGGCTGCCGCGCTTCCTGGCCCACATCAACCCCACAACCAAGTCACCGCAGCGCGCGATCCTGGTCGTGGCCGGCCTCACCCTCGTGCTGGGGCTGGTCTTCGTGGGTCAGATCGACGTCATCTCCACCCTGGTGAACTTCGGCGCCCTGACGAGCTTCCTGCTCCTGCACGTGAGTGTGGTCGGCTACTACGCGGTCAGGCAGCGCAGCCGCAACGTCTTCCTGCACTGGGTCTCCCCCGTCCTCGGCTTCGCGATCATCGGGTTCGTCCTGTGGAACGCGGACGCCTCGGCCAAGATCGGCGGGCTCATCTGGCTCGTCATCGGGGCCGGCGTCTGGGCCTACTACCAGCGCAAGGGCACCGGGGTCCTCTCCGAGCATGCCGCCGACCCCTTCCAGGAAGTGAGCTGACCGTCATGACGACCGTGACGCGCCATCTGCTGACCCGCGACCAGTCCTTCGACGCGTTCAGCGCGAGCCGGGCCCCGGTGCTGACCGTCAACCCGGGCGCGGGTGACCTCATCACCTTCGAGACCTCCGACGAGGCGTACCGGCAGATG
>JBBQAB010000076.1:0-2846 GCA_038198385.1 Propionibacteriales bacterium | reverse complement strand
GCGCACCGGCGGCGACCGCGGAGCAGACCAGCGAGACGACCACCCCGGTGACCGCGACCGGCAGCCCGATCCGCAGGCCGAGGGCGAGCAGCCCGGGCAGGCCGGGGAAGAAGGCCATCAGCGTGCCGTCGTCCTTGGCCAGATAACCGCCGGCGGCCAGCTCGGTGAAGTGCTGGACGTCCCAGTTGCTGACCATGCCGGTCAGGCTGCGCCCAGTGACCACGGCCAGCAGCAGGGCCACCGCGGCGATCAGGGCCCGGCTGGCGAGCCAGGCCTGAACGACGATCCGACCGCCACCCGCGGTCCGGGCCACGGTGAGGGCGCTGACCGGCTGGCCCGGGGTCTCGACGGTCACGGGACGGCCGGGGCCGGGGCGGCAGCCGGCGTACGACGGTGCAGTCGGGCGACGAGCGAGACGTCGGGTGCCTCGTCCAGCACGCCGCCGGTCGGGTCGTCGGACCCGTCCGCGCGTACGGGGTCGTGCGCCGGCGCCAGAATGTCGCGGACGACCAGCAGCACCACCCATCCCTGGGTGGCGAGGCGGACGAGGGTCGCGACCCAGAAGATCCGGTCCGCGCTGCTGTCGCCGGGGGCGAGGAAGCCGCCGAGGTGCCACCAGATGGCCACGAAGTAGAGCAGCTCGCCGGTGGTGAAGATCAGCCAGTCCCGCCACCGGGGCCGGGCCAGGACCAGGAGCGGCAGCAGCCAGAGGACGTACTGCGGGGAGTAGACCTTGTTGGTCAGCAGGAAGAAGGCCACGACCAGGAAGGCCACCGAGCCGAACCGCGGGCGCCGCGGGGCGAGCACGACCAGGGCGGCGACGACCAGGCAGCCGAGCGCGAAGAGCCCGCCGCTGACCAGGTTGAGGCTGGGGACCGGGTGCCCGGCGAGAGAGAACACGTACCACAGCGAGCCGAAGTCGCCGGTGCGCTCGGAGTTGAAGGTCCAGAAGCTGAGCCAGGCGTCCGGGGCCAGGATGAGCACGGGCAGGTTGGGCACCAGCCAGGCCACCACGAAGCCGGCCAGGGCGATGCCGAACGCGCGCAGCCGGCCGGCCCGCCAGCACAGCAGCAGGAGCGGCCCCAGCAGGAAGACCGGGTACAGCTTTGCCGCCATCCCCAGGCCGAGCATCACACCGGCCCAGCCGGGTCGGCGACGGGCCCAGAACATCACCCCGAGCGCGGTCAGGGCGACCGGCAGCATGTCCCAGTTGATCAGGGCGGCGGCCGCGACGCAGGGTGAGGCGGCGACCATCATCGCGTCCCAGGGGCGGGTGCGGACCGTGTTGACCTGAGCGGCGACCGCGATCAGGAACAGCGCGCCAAGGAGCACGGTGTTGATGTCGACGAAGGTCAGAGTGGAGTCGACCTGCTGCTGACCGGGCAGGTCCGTGCCCGAGGCAGCGCCGAACAGGACCGCCAGACGCCGCTCGGCCTCCAGGAACCAGCCGGTCAGGACCGGATACTCCAGGACCGGGTAGTCACCCGACTGCAGGTAGGGGATGTTGCCCTGGAGTAGGCCACGCCCGCCGTAGAGGATGCCGATGTCGGAATAGCAGAGGAGCTTGAACTGGTCCGGGACGACCCCGGCGACGGTGATCCGGCAGCGCTCGTGGAAGACCACACCGAGCAGGTAGACCACGGTGGCCACGGCGAGCGCGACCCGGGCCGGGCTCCACCAGCCGTTCCCGGTGCGGGCGTGCCGCCCGACCGGCCCCCCGAGACGTTCGCTGACCGCGGCGACGAAGCCGTCGGTGCGGGACGGGGTGTCGATCGGGGGCACCCGGCTCACCCGCCCGGAGCCGCGGTGGCGCCCTGGGCGGACGCCGCCCTCGACGGTGTCGCCTGCCGGCTGGCCGCTCGAGCCGGAGTGCTGATACCGCCCGGGGTGGCCGGAACCGACGGCCGACCGGTCGCCGCACTGCCGGTGGCGGTCGGCGGGCCCGCCGGCACGCTGGGCGGGGCGGACGGGGTCTGGCTGGGCTGCGGTGCGGTCGAGGTCGGCGCCTGCGAGGGGGTCGGGACCGGCGCGCTGCTGCTCTGGGTAGGGCTGGGTGCCACGGTCGGCTGCGGCGCGGTGTTCCGGTTCACGTACGCCGGCTGGTCAAACTGCTTGACCGGCTGTCCCTTGGTCGCGGTGGCCATGTAGTCCTCCCAGGTCAGCGCCGGGTAGGTGCCGCCGAAGAAGGTGGAGTCACCGGGCCGCTTGTAGGGGTCGAGGGCGGCGTTGCCGTCAGCCCCGGCCACGTACATCACGGCGGTGGAGATCTGCTTCGTGTAGGCCACGAACCAGGCGGAGGTGATGATGTCGTTGCCCTTGGCGTCCGTGGCGTCCTTGGTCCCGGTCTTGCCGGCGACCGGGCGGTTCAGGGTCTGGACGGCGCGACCCGTGCCCTGCTCGACCACGTTGGACAGGGCGTACGTCACGTCGTGGGCTACGTCGGCGCTGACCGCGCGCTTCTCCTGGGTCGGGGCCTTGTAGACCACCTTGCCGTTAGCGTCCTCAACTTCCTTGACCACGTGGTCGGCCACCGCGTTGCCGTCGTTGGCGAAGGTCGCGTACGCCGAGGCCTGGTTGAGCGGGCTGACCTCGGCGGTGCCCAGGGCGATCCGGGAGCTGGAGTCCCAGCCCGCACCCTTGGGTGCGCCGGCGGCCTGGGCCATCTTCATCACCTTGTCCGCGCCGCCGTCCATCTGGGTGGTGAGGTCGACGAAGGCGGTGTTGATCGAGTCGGTGGTGGCCTTGATCAGGCTGACGGCGGGGCCGTACTGGTTGGAGTACTCGTTGCGGACGTCGCTGGTGTCCCCCGGCGGGCGGAACGTGTTGCCGTTGAAGGTGGAGTCCAG
>JBBQAB010000075.1:0-4047 GCA_038198385.1 Propionibacteriales bacterium | reverse complement strand
TGATCGCCTTGGACCGGGCCTCCGGGTCGGTGACGGCGAAGACGGTGTAGAAGTCCGAGACCCCGGCGTTGGTGATCCAGCGCTTGACGCCGTTCAGCACCCACCCGTCCCCCTCGCGTACGGCCCGGGTCCCCATGCTGATCGCGTCCGACCCGGCGTCGGGCTCGGACAGGCAGTAGGACGCCATCGCGTCGCCGCGGGCCAGGGGCGGCAGGTAGCGCTGCTTGAGCTCGTCGCTCCCGGCCAGCAGCCAGGGCAGGGAGGCCAGCTTGTTCACCGCCGGGATCAGCGACGACGAGGCGCAGGCCCGGGCCACCTCCTCGATCACGATCACCGTGGCCAGGGCGTCCGCGCCCACTCCGTCGTACGCCTCGGGCACGTGGGGGGCGTGGAAGTCCGCCGCCCGCAGCGCCTCGAAGGACGCCTTGGGGAACTCCCCCAGCTCGTCAACCTCGGCCGCGTGCGGAGCGACCTTGGCGTCGCACACCTCGCGCACCGCGGCCCGGAAAGCCTCGTGCTCCTCGTTGGGGCGGTACATCCCGGCGAAATCGCTCATCTGCGCAGCGTAACCGCGAAACCTACTGACCGGTAACAACCCGGTCAGATTGTCAACACATTGCCTCAGACCCGCCCGGAACGGTCGGAAGCAACGTGGCGCAAGTCGGGCGCGGAGGGGCCCGCGCCGCAGGGGTCCGGGTGCCCTGGTGGAACCGGACCCGCCAGCCGGGCCCGGCTCCGCGCACCTAGACTGAGCTGCGGAGCGACCCGGACTCCCCGAACACTCGGTAGGTCAGCAGCACGACGTCGTCACAGAGGTGCACGGGGACGAAGTCGGCCCCGTCCCCGGCCACCGTCGGGTCGGCGCTCAGCAGGGCCACGATCATCTCCCGGTTCCAGACCCGGCCGGAGGCGCCGAACTCCAGGTAGTCGCGGTGCAGCAGGGCCTCGACGACGGCCGGCTGGGAGCGGACGGCCGGGTCCAGCAGGGCCTGCTCGAGTCGGACCACCTGGGCCAGGTCGTCGGTGTCACTCACCCGACCATCCTGGCGTTCCTCACCACGGCCTACCGGTCGGTGAGCCCACTCAGGCCGGCGGGCCCGCCAGCAGGTAGGCCCGGCTGTCCACGACCGCCGCCAGCAGGTCGTCGGCGCTGTTGTCCAGCTCGACGACCCGCAGGGCCTGGGGGGCAGCCGCCAGGAAGCTCCAGACCGGGAGCATCCCGGAGCCGACCGCGACCTGCCGCGAGGTGTCCAGGCTGCCGTCACCGTCCTTCACGTGCAGGGCCGTGACCCGCTCACCGAGGCGGCCCAGCAGGGCCGGGACGTCCGCGCCGCCCGCGTACGCCCAGTAGGTGTCCACCTCCAGCACGACGGCGGGTTCCAGGTCCTCGGCCAGCACCTCCAGCCCGTGGCGGCCATCGATCATCGCCTCCAGCTCGTGCTGGTGGTTGTGGTAGCCGACCCGTAGCCCGAAGTCGGCCGCCAGCGCGGCGGCGGCGTTCAGCGCCTCGGCGATCGCCGCGATGTCGGCCGCACTCTGCCAACGCGCCACCGGAACGTGCGGCTCGATCACCGTCTGCACACCCAGGTCACGGGCGGCGGCGAACAGCGCGGGCTGGTCGCCGTTGAGCAGGCCGACGTGGGTGGTCGGGGCGCTGAGCCCGTGGCGGGGCAGCGACGTGGTGAGGTCCGCGGCGAACCGGTCGAGCTGGAACGGCTCGACCGCGGTAAAACCGGCCGCGGCGAGCCGGCCCAGGGTGCCGTCGAAGTCGGCGGCCAGCGCGTCGCGCAGGGTGTAGAGCTGGACCGAGAGCTCGGTGGGCGGGGCGGCGGGGCTGGTCATGGGCAGCCACCTTACGCGGGGCGGCGGCTGTCCTGCAGCCCGGGCTCGTCCAGCAGCCGGCGGGCCAGCAGGGTCCCGGCGGCGGTGGCGACCGGGAAGACCAGAACGCCGACGAAGGGCAGGGCGAGCAACAGGAAGGTCGGCACCCCCAGGCCGAGAACCCGGGCCCGACCGAGCCGCAGCACCGCCGTACGCGACCTCAGGCTCAGCCGGCCACGACGTTCCAGCGGCGAACCGACGAGCTCCAGACAGAGCAGCCAGCCCCCCACACAGGCCGACCCGACCGGGGCGGCCACCTGGCCCAGAGCGGGCACCAGACCGACGAGCAGGAAGCCCGCGGCCGAGAGCACCGAAAGACCCACCAGGGCCGCCGACTGACGCAGGGCGCGCAGCAGGCCGGTGGCCAGCCGCTCCCCGGTCGGTGCGGGCGCCTGACCGCACTCGGCGTCGACGGCCTCGGAGATCGCGTCGTAGAGCGGGGAGCCCAAGGCCAGGGTGAGGGCACTGAACAGCAGCACCATGACCAGCACCGCTCCACCCAGGACGCCGACGCCGACGACGATCCGCACCAGCCCGGCCAGGCTCGGGGCCCACCGCTCAGCGAACGGGGTCAGCCAGTCGACGACCGTGGACAGCCGGGCGACCAGGACCACGAGCAGACCGGTGAACAGGACCGAGGTGACCAGCGGCGGAAGGGCGCCGAGCCAGAACAGCCGGGGCCGGCGAGTCAGCAGCCGCGCGCCCCGGGCGAGCAGGGCGGCGCCGGCCAGGGCGTCGGCGAGGACGGACATGCGGTGAGGATAGGGCCTCGTGGCCGGCGGGCGGTCAGCCCGCGCTCGCCGAGGCGCGGACGGCGGCGCCCTTGCCCTCGGCGCCCAGGCGCAGGTCGTCCTGGAAGCGCAGCATCTGCGCGGTGAGGTCGGCATCACCCGCGGCCAGGATCCGGACCGCGAGGAGTCCGGCGTTGCGGGCGTTCCCGATGGCGACGGTGGCCACCGGGACGCCGGCGGGCATCTGCACGATGGAGAGCAGCGAGTCCATTCCGTCCAGGTACTTCAGGGCCACCGGCACCCCGATCACGGGCAGCGGCGTCAGGGCGGCCAGCATCCCGGGCAGGTGGGCGGCCCCGCCGGCTCCGGCGATCAGCACCTCGAGCCCGCGGGTGTGGGCCTGGCGGCCGTACGCCAGCATCGCCTCCGGCATTCGGTGGGCCGAGACCACGTCGGCCTCGTACGCCACCCCGAACTCGGCAAGAGCCTCCCCGGCCGCGCGCATGGTCGGCCAGTCGGAGTCCGACCCCATCACGATCCCGACCCGGGGCGGGTGCGTCGGCTCAGGCATCGGGGTCCCCCATCAGGTAGGCCGCCGCGTGCCGGGCACGCTTGCGGGTCGCCTCCAGGCCGTCCCCGAAGGCCGTGACGTGTCCGACCTTGCGACCGGGTCGGACCTCCTTACCGTAGAGCTCCACCTCGATCCGGCGGTCACGGGCGAAGCAGTGCAGCAGGGCCGAGGGCAGGTCGGCCACGGACCCGCCGAGCACGTTGGCCATCACGGTCCACGGCGCGCGGGTGGTCGGGTCGCCCAGGGGCAGGTCGAGAACGGCCCGCAGGTGGTTCTCGAACTGGGAGGTGTGAGCGCCGTGGATGCTCCAGTGGCCGGTGTTGTGGGGCCGCATGGCCAGCTCGTTGACCACGACGGACCCGTCGGCCCGCTCCATCAGCTCCACCGCCAGCAGCCCGACGACGCCCAGCTCGTGGGCAATGGTCAGGGCCAACTGCTGCGCCGCGACCGACTGCTCCTCGCTCAACCCCGGCGCGGGGGTGGTGGTCTCGACGCAGATGCCGTCCCGCTGAACCGACTCCGAGACGGGATAGGCCACCGCCTGGCCGGAGGGGGAGCGGACCACCAGCGCACTCAGCTCGCGGGTGAAGTCGACGAGCTCCTCGGCGATGATCTGCACCCCCGGGGCCAGGTCGACGAACGGCGTCGGCGCGTCCTCGGCCGTGTCGAGCCTCCAGACGCCCTTGCCGTCGTAGCCCCCGCGCGAGGTCTTGGCGATCACGGGCCAGCCGGTCTCCTCGCCGAACGCCACCAGCGCGGCCACGTCGGCGACCACCTGGTGGGTCGGACACGGGGCGCCCATCGCGGTCAGCCGCTCTCGCATCACCACCTTGTCCTGGGCGTGCACCAGGGCGGCAGGCCCGG
>JBBQAB010000074.1:0-2124 GCA_038198385.1 Propionibacteriales bacterium | reverse complement strand
CGCCCCCCGTCGGACACCCCGAGGGGGGGGGGTCAGCCGGCCGCGACCCCCGCGCGGGTGTCGGCGCAGGTGTCCGTATTATACAGCCGATAAACGACCCCGGCTCCGGCAAGCCACGTACCGGCTTCTCGTGGGTCCGCGACCCCGAGCCCGGCCTGGACCCCAGCGCCATCGACAACAGCGGCGGGGAACGGATCAACGGATGAACGGATGAACGGACACGATGTCATGCCCGAAGAGACACCCAGCACCTCGCGACGGCGCCGCCTGGTCATCGTCGTGCGGGCCGATCCCGTCATCTGCGGCCACTCCGGCGAGGCCCGCAACCTGGCCGAGGCGGCGCTGACCCGCGGCTTCACCGAGGTCCGCCTGATCACCTGGCCGATGGACCTCCTGGTCGCCTCCGGCCTGCCCCTGAAGCCGCTGGACGGGGTCCAGCCGTACAGCGAGGGCATCGAGGTCGAGCGACCGGCCGCGGTCGGGGACTACCGGGTCCCCGACGGGCGCTACCTGGCCGGCCTGACCGGCCGGCTGGTCGAGCTGTTCACCGACGGGGTGCCAACGGTGGCAATGTCGCTCTACCTGAGCCCGCACACCCTCGTGGTCTCCGAGGCGGTCCGGGTGGCGAAGTCCACCGGGCTGCCGGTCGACGTCACCACCATCGCCGAGGCGGTGGGCTCCGACGTCACCAACGTGGTCCGGTCCTGTGCGGCCGACGGCCGGTTCGGCGCGGCGGCCCAGGCTCTGTCGGCCTACCTCGACTCCGACGTACCGGTGGCCGTCTCGGACTACACCCGGCAGCTGATCATCTCCTCGGCCGAGGAGATCGACGTCGCGCACGGCACCAGCTTCGCCCCCCGCTGCCGGGACCGGATCGAGATCTCCTACCCGGCCATCAACACCGCCGACTACCTCGAGCTGGACCCGGTCCGGACGGCCGAGACGCTGGCCGCCCGCGGGCTGACCGCCGACGGCTACGTCCTCTATCTCTCCCGACTAGCCCACGCCAAGGGCGTGGACGACCTGATCGCCGGCTTCTCGGCCAGCTCCGCCTGCTCCGAGCTCACGCTCGTGGTCGCCGGGAGCGGACCGCAGGCGGCCGAGCTGCGGGTCCTGGCCGCAGTCTCCCCGGCCGCGGACCGGATCGTCTTCCTCGACGACGTCGACGACGACGAGAAGCCGCACCTGATGGCGGGCTGCGCCGCCTTCGTGCTGCCCAGCAAGCCGCGCCCGGAGTTCGTCGAGACCTTCGGCATCGCCCTGGTCGAGAAGATGCTCGCCGGCGGCGGACCCGTGATCACCACCGACACCGGCGGGATCGGGGAGGCGGTGGGCGCGACGGCGCTGATCGTCCCGGCCAGCAGACCCGACTCGATCACGGCCGCGCTGGACCTGGCCGTCACCCTGCCCGAGCACGAACGGGCCACGATGGCCGCCGCCGCCCGCGAGCACGCGCTGCAGTTCGACCGGGCCCGCGTCTTCGACACCCTGATGGCCCGCCTGGAGCCCAGTGAGGACCTGGCTCTCGCCTCCCTCTGACCCCCGTACGCCCGTGCCAGACTGGGCGCCATGACCGACCGGACCGTTCCCCGTTCTCCGCTGCGTCGCCGGGTGGAGTCGGCCTCGCGACCCGCTCTGGTCCGGCTGCACGCGCTGCCCCGGCCCCTGGTCCCGCTGCTCACGGTCGTGCTGGTCGCGGTCGGGCTGCTCGCCCCGCTGGCGCTCGGGCTGGTCGCGTTGGCCGTCGTCTTGGCCTTCGTGGCGTGGATCGCGTTCCTGTCCTGGCCCGCGGTGCCGCTCTCGGGGCGCCTGATGCGTCTGCTGATGCTGGGTCTCGTGGTGGCCATGGCCTTCCTGCGGTCCTAGCCGTCAGGTCAGTGCCTCAGCCCCGAGCAGGCTCCTCGCGGAGCCGGCGAACTTGACGACCGCCGGGCTTTAAATGAAAATGATTGTCATGAAGATGTTGGTCCGGACCTGGTCTCTGCTGGCCGTGGCCCCGCTGCTCGCGCTCGCCGCGTGCGCGGGGAGCACCGCCGCTCCGAGCGCTGGGGCGGGTGGCGGCGGCCCGCTCCAGATCGTCGCCTCCTTCTACCCCTTGGCCTACGTGGCGGAGAAGGTCGCCGG
>JBBQAB010000073.1:0-2153 GCA_038198385.1 Propionibacteriales bacterium | reverse complement strand
GCCATGACCGCACACTATGATCTCGTCGTCCTCGGAGCCGGCCCCGGGGGCTACGTGGCCGCCGTCCGCGCCGCGCAGCTCGGTTTGTCGACCGCCATCATCGAGCTCAAGTACTGGGGCGGGGTCTGCAACAACGTGGGCTGCATCCCGACCAAGTCCCTGCTGCGCAACGCCGAGATCGCCCACATCTTCACCCACGAGGCCGCCACCTTCGGGATCAGCGGCGACGTCAGCTTCGACTTCGGCTCGGCCTGGAAACGCAGCCGCAGCGTCGCGGACCGGATGGCCAAGGGTGTGCACTACCTGATGAAGAAGAACAAGGTGCACGAGATCAACGGGTGGGCGACCTTCACCGACGACCACACGTTCAGTGTCGAGGGCCCCGACGGGCAGCAGACCGTCACCTTCGACAACTGCATCATTGCCGCGGGCGCCACCACCCGGCTGCTGCCGGGGACCTCACTCAGCGAGCGGGTCGTCACCTACGAAGAGCAGATCATGACCGAGGCGCTGCCGGAGTCGATCATCATCGCCGGAGCCGGGGCGATCGGGGTCGAGTTCGCGTACGTGCTGGCCAACTACGGCGTCAAGGTCACCATCGTGGAGTACCTGGACCGGATGGTGCCGCTGGAGGAGCCCGAGGTCTCCGCCGAGCTCGCCAAGGCGTACAAGAAGCTGGGTGTCACGGTGATGACCAGCACCAAGGTGGAGACGATCGAGGACACCGGGGACAAGGTCCAGGTCACCGTCTCCCCGGCCAAGGGCGGCGACAGCACCGTCCTGGAGGCCGACAAGGTCATGCAGGCCATCGGCTTCGCCCCCCGGACCCAGGGTTACGGGCTGGAGAAGACCGGCGTCCAGCTCACCGAGCGCGGCGCGGTCGACATCGACGACTACATGCGCACCAACGTCCCGCACATCTACGCCATCGGTGACTGCACCGCCAAGATGATGCTGGCGCACGCCGCCGAGGCGCAGGCCGTCGTCGCCGCGGAGACCATCGCCGGTGCCGAGACCATGACCGTCAACTACGACATGATCCCGCGGGCGACCTACTGCCAGCCGCAGATCGGCTCGTTCGGCTACTCCGAGGCCCAGGCCAAGGAGCGCGGCTACGACGTGAAGACGGCCAAGTTCCCCTTCTCGGCTAACGGCAAGGCCCATGGCCTCGGCGAGGCCACCGGCTTCGTCAAGCTCGTCGCCGACGCGAAGTACGGCGAGATCCTTGGCGTGCACATGATCGGCCCGGACGTCACCGAGCTGCTGCCCGAGCTCACCCTGGCCCAGCAGTGGGACCTGACCGCCGATGAGGTCGCGCGCAACGTGCACGCCCACCCGACCCTCTCCGAAGCCCTCAAGGAGGTGGCCCACGGCATCTCGGGCCACATGATCAACTTCTGACCGTAGCCTCGGTCAGCCGAGCAACCCGGGTCCTGGAGGACCCGGGTTCGTGCTGTCCGGTGCTGGTGCTCAGGCGGTGTCGCGGATGACCAGCGAGGTCTTCATCACCGAGGCGTGGTAGACCCGACGGTCGGCCAGCAGGTCGAGCAGCGTCCGGGCCATCCGGGCGCCCATGGCGATCGAGGGCTGGCTGACCGTGGTCAGCGCCGGGCGGGCCGAGGTGGCCACCGGGCTGTCGTCGTAGCCGACCAGGGCCACGTCGCCGGGCACGGAGAGACCCTGCTCGGCCAGTACCAGCAGAGCGCCCCGGGCCATCAGGTCGTTGGCCACGAAGACCCCGTCCAGCCGCTCGCCCGGCTGCGCGAGCAGGCTCCTGATCCCGGCGGCACCGCTCTCGATGGTGAAGTCGCCGTGGGCCACGCGATGGTTGGGCAGGCCGGCGGCAGCCATCGTGGCGCGCCAGCCGAGCAGCCGGTCCGCACTCGCGGGCATGTCCTGGGGGCCTGTGATCGTGCCGATCCGCCGGCAGCCGCGGTCGACCAGGTGCTGGGTCGCCTGGGCCGCGCCGTCCAGGTTGTCCACGTCGACGTAATAACACCGTCCGAGCCCGTCGATGGTGGGCCGCCCGCCAAAGACCACCGGCATGGTCGCGTTGAGCTCGGCGAGGTCGTGGTCGCCCGCGTGGTGGGACACCACCAGGGCGCCGTCCACGTTGCCGCCCTGGAGATAGCGCCGGGTCTTGCCGTTGGGGT
>JBBQAB010000072.1:0-3168 GCA_038198385.1 Propionibacteriales bacterium | reverse complement strand
TTCCTGAACCGCGCCTTCGACCAGGTCCTGATGGACGTCGCCCTGCACCGGTGCGGGGTCACCTTCGTCCTGGACCGGGCCGGCGTCACCGGGCCGGACGGGGCCAGCCACCACGGCATGTGGGACATGTCGATCCTGCAGGTGGTCCCGGGCCTGCACCTGGCCGCTCCCCGCGACGCCACCCAGCTGCGGGAGGCGCTGGCCGCGGCGGTGCAGATCGACGACGCGCCGAGTGTGGTGCGCTACTCCAAGGAGAAGGTGCCCGACGACATTCCGGCGGTGGCCGACCGCGGCGGGGTCGACGTGCTGGTCCAGACCTCGGACCCCAAGGTGCTGGTCGTGGCCATCGGTCAGATGGTGGGGACCGGTCTGGCCGTGGCCGAGCGGCTGGCGGACCAGGGCATCGGCGTCACCGTGGTCGACCCGGTCTGGGTGCTGCCCGTGAACGGGTCCCTGCTCTCCTTGGCCGCTGAGCACCAGCTCGTCATCACGATCGAGGACAACGGCATCGTCGGGGGCTGCGGCGCCCGGCTCGCGCAGGAGATGCGGCTGGCCGGGGTCACCACCCCGCTGCGGGAGTTCGGGATTCCCCAGCGCTTCCTGGACCACGCCACCCGGGCAGAGCTGCTGGAGGAGATCGGGCTGACCCCCCAGGAGATCGCCCGCTACGCCGTCGAGGCCATCGTGCGCGCCGCCGCCGAGGAGCACCCGTCCACGGTCGAGGGTCGGTGACCCGGACGACCGGTGCCGCGGCGAAGACCCGGTCCCGGTGAGCGCCCGGACCGGGCCGACCGAGGACTGGTGCTCAGCGCGCCCCGTCCGGGCTGCGGGCGACCCGCTGCCCGGCCATCCGCTGCTGGACCAGCACTGGCGCGACCTGACCTTCCTGCACTGGCGGGTCGACCCGGCGGTGGTGGCCCCCCTGCTGCCCCCCGGTGTCCGACCCGATGTCTTCGACTCCTCCACCTGGGTCGGGCTGATCCCGTTCCAGATGAGCCAGGCCGGGTTCGGCAACGGCCCGGGCCTGCCCTACATCGGCACGTTCCCCGAGACCAACGTCCGGCTCTACTCGGTCGACGCGTACGGCCGTCGCGGGGTGGTGTTCGCCTCCCTGGAGGCGTCCCGGCTGGCCTTCGTCCTGGGCGCCCGCGCCGTCCTCGGCCTGAACTACACCTGGTCGCGGATGCGGATCGAGCGGCACGACGGCCTGCTCACCTACCGCAGCCGCCGGCGCTGGCCGGCTCCGCGCGGGGCGGAGACCACGATCGTGGTCCGGCCCGGGCCGACGACGGTGGAGAACGACCCGCTCGCCGACTTCCTGACCGCGCGCTACGGGCTGCACACCCGGCGCCTGGGACGGACTCTCTATCTCCCCAACACCCACACCGCATGGCCGCTGGTCACCGCCGAGCTGGTCGCCCTCGACGACGACCTGCTGGCGGCGGCGGGTCTCGGCGCGCTGGCCGACCGGGCCCCGGACTCGGTGCTGTACTCCCGCGGGGTGCGGACCCAGTTCGGCGGGCCCGTCTCGCCGCCCGCCGGCCGTTGAGCCGGAGGATCACGGGGTAGGGGTTGAGCCGGAGGATCGCGGTGGAGGGGTTGAGCCGGATGATCACGGGGTAGGGGTTCAGCCGGAGGCTCGCGGGTTCAAGTCGAGCGATGAGACTCAGGCGGTCCCGGCGGCGTCCGCCGAGGGCGGTCCGGTGCGCTCGTCGGTGGCCGACCAGGGCATGTCCGCCCAGGTCCCAGACGTCCAGCTCCCGCTCACCCAGTTCTCCTGGACCCAAGGCCCGTCGCCCCAGCCCACCCGCTCGGCTGCGGTGGTCTGACCGGGCCAGCTCGAGGCCGGGCTCGTCCGGGGGCCGGTCAGGGGGGACCTCACCGGGCGGCGCCCGTGCTTCCGGACGCTGGACCCACCGAGGCCAGGCCCCGAGGCAGCAGCCGGCGCCCCAGGACGCGTTCGGAGACGCCGGCCCGGTCCAGGTAGGGCGTGATCCCGCCCAGGTGCAGAGGCCAGCCTGCGCCCAGGAGGAGGCAGAGGTCGATGTCCATCGCCGCCGCGACCACCCCCTCGTCCAGCATCAGCCCGATCTCCTCGGCCAGCGCGTCCAACGCCCGGTCCCGGACCTGCTCGGAGGTGCTAGGCCGGTCACCGACCGTGAGCAGGGCTTCGGTCTCGGGGGAGACGTACGGCTTCCCCTCCGGCGTCCAGTCGTAGAAGCCCGGGCGTCGGTGCTCGACCAGGGCGACCAGGTTGGTTGACACCGGGAACCGGTCCCCGAGCTCGTCGTGCAGTGTCTGGGCCACGTGCAGGGCCACGCCGGGTCCGACGAGCTGCAGCAGCACGAACGGTGACATGGGCAGCCCCAGACCCCGGACGGCCCCGTCGGCGACCTTGACCGGGGTGCCCCGGTCCACGGCGGCGGTGACCTCGCCCATCAGGCGGAGCAGCAGCCGGTTGACCACGAAGGCCGGGGCGTTCTTGACCAGCACCGCGTTCTTCTTCAGACCCTTGGCCACGGCCAGAGCCGTGGCGACGGCGGCGTCGTCGGTGGCCGCGCCCCGGACGACCTCGAGCAGCGGCAGCACCGCCACCGGGTTGAAGAAGTGCATGCCCACCACCCGCTCGGGGTGCGTGAGACCCGCGGCCATCTCGCTCACCGACAGCGCCGAGGTGTTGGTGGCCAGCAGACAGGTGGGCGCGATGTGCTGCTCGAGATCGGCGAAGACCTGCTGCTTGACCCCCATCTCCTCGAAGACGGCCTCGATGACGAGGTCGCAGGTGGCGAAGTCAGCCAGGTCTGTGCTCCCCGAAACCAGTCCCCGGAGCCGGTTGGCCCGGTCGGGGGAGAGCCGACGCTTGGTCACCAGCTTGTCGATCTCGCTGGTGAGCCAGGCCAGGCCCTTGTCGACCCGGGCCTGGTCGAGGTCGGCGATCCTGACCGGCACCTCCAGGCGGCGCAGGAACAGCAGCGCGAGCTGGCTGGCCATCAGCCCGGCCCCCACCACTCCGACCTCGGCCACTGGACGGGCCAGGGACGGGTCGGGCGCGCCGGCGGGCTTGCGGGCCCGCTTCTGGACCAGGTCGAATGCGTACAGGCCGGCCCTGAGCTCGGGGCTCATGATCATGTCGGCCAGGCCCTCGTCCTCGGCGGCGTTCGCCTCGGT
>JBBQAB010000071.1:0-2362 GCA_038198385.1 Propionibacteriales bacterium | reverse complement strand
CAGGACCAGGGCGGCGTAGTCGTCGACCTCGGCACCGCTGACCTCGAGGTCCACGGATTGCGTGCCCGCCTTGTCGAGGTGGTCGAACAGCTGGACGGAGCCCTTCTGCGGGCTCAGTAGGACCGGCTGGTGTCCTGCGTCCTGGACGGCAGCCCACGGCTCCACGAGCTCAGCCTTCTCAATACCTTCGGCGGCCACCAGGAATGCGATCTTCTTCGATTCCGACATCCTCATAACCTAGGACGGTTTCGCCGGGGCGCAAGGACCGGGTCAGCCCCGGGGCGGGCTCAGGTGCGTCGGCGGCCGCGGGCGAGGTAGGTGAGGGGCAGGGCGCCGCCGGAGCTGACCAGGACCAGGGCAGCCGCCCATCTGCGCTTCGACCCCCGTACCTGCCCAGTCGGCCGGCGGGCGAGGTCGGTCAGCGCCACGATCCGGAGGACGATGTCGGCGGCTCCGGCGCCGGCGAGCGGCCCTCGGACCCACGGACTCAGGTCGTTCCAGTGTTTCGTGGCCATCGACCCACCCTGCACCGAGCGCGGGTGAGGCGCAAGGAGGTGTCATCCCCGACCGGGCCGACGGCCAAACGCTGTCCGCCGGTGGCTCGGCGGCCGCGCGCGGGCATGACGGCGTACGCCTGAGGCCTGGGTTGAGTAGGCTAGGCCGGCACGACCAGTACCGACCGTGGCCGGGTCCGCCCGCACGTCGAGAAGACATCGTGCGGAACCGACCGCTGCGCCAAAGGACCTGACGTGTTCGACACCCTCCAAGACCGCCTCGCCGCGACGTTCAAGAACCTCCGGGGCAAGACCCGGCTCTCTGACGCCGACATCGACGCGACCGCCCGGGAGATCCGGATCGCCCTGCTCGAGGCCGACGTCAACCTGGCGGTGGTCAAGGAATTCGTGACCGCCCTGAAGGACCGGGCTCGTGGTGAGGAGCTGTCGGGTGCGCTGAACCCCGGCCAGCAGATCATCAAGATCGTCAACGACGAGCTCACCGCCATCCTCGGGGGGGAGACCCGGACGCTGCGCTTCGCCAAGCGCCCGCCGACCGTGCTGATGCTGGCCGGCCTGCAGGGCGCCGGAAAGACGACCCTGGCCGGCAAGCTCGCCTTGTGGCTGAAGAACCAGGGCCACTCGCCGCTGCTGGTCGCGGCTGACCTGCAGCGACCCAACGCGGTGAACCAGCTCCAGGTCGTCGGTCAGCGGGCCGGCGTCCACGTCTACGCGCCCGAGCCGGGCAACGGGGTCGGGGACCCGGTCGCGGTGGCCCGGGCCTCGATGGCCGAGGCCGAGCGCCTCCTCTACGACGTGGTCATCGTCGACACCGCCGGCCGTCTGGGGGTGGACGCAGACCTGATGCAGCAGGCGGCGGACATCCGCGACGCGGTCAACCCCGACGAGGTGCTGTTCGTCGTCGACGCGATGATCGGCCAGGACGCGGTCAACACCGCCAACGCCTTCGCCGAGGGCGTCGGCTTCGACGGCGTGGTGCTGACCAAGCTCGACGGCGACGCCCGCGGTGGCGCTGCGCTCTCGATCGCCCGGGTCACCGGCAGCCCGATCATGTTCGCCTCCAACGGCGAGAAGCTCACCGACTTCGATGTCTTCCACCCCGACCGGATGGCCAGCCGCATCCTCGGGATGGGCGACATGCTGACCCTGATCGAACAGGCCGAGAAGACCTTCGACGCCGAGCAGTCCGCCAAGGCCGCGGCCAAGATCGCCAGCAAGGGCGGCAGCGACTTCGGCCTGGCTGACTTCCTGCAGCAGATGCAGATGGTCCGCAAGATGGGCCCCCTCTCGAAGATCTTCGGGATGCTGCCGGGGATGGGTGATCTCAAGGACCAGATCAGCAACATCGACGAACGCGACGTCGACCGGATCGAGGCGATCATCCACTCGATGACGCCGAAGGAGCGCGACAACCCCAAGATCATCGACGGCTCCCGTCGGGCCCGCATCGCCAAGGGTTCCGGGGTCGAGGTGTCGGAGGTGAACGGGCTGGTCAACCGGTTCTTCGAGGCCCGCAAGATGATGAGCTCGCTCGCCTCGGGCAAGGGCATGCCCGGGATGCCGGGGATGCCAGGGATGGCCGGTGCCGCGCGGAAGCAGCCCGCCAAGCAGCTGGCCAAGAAGAAGGGCGGCCGCAAGGTCTCCGGCAACCCGGCCAAGCGCAACGCCCCCCAGCCGGTCGCTTCCGCCGCGGACGCCGCCGCATCGGCCTTCGGGGCGTCCCAGCCGATGGACGCCAAGGCTATGGAGGCGGCGCTGGCCGACTTCCAGCTGCCGTCGGAGCTGCGCAACCGGCTCGGCACGTAGGTCTCCGCGTGCCGGAGCCGCTGCACCTGCAGGGGGTGGTG
>JBBQAB010000070.1:0-2492 GCA_038198385.1 Propionibacteriales bacterium | reverse complement strand
TCCGGCGGAGGAGCGTCCGGCCACGGCCGTGCCCGGCGTGGCGGGCGGGGTCGGCAGGGTGGCTGGGCTCATTGCGGTGGCTGGGCTCAGGGCGGGAGCCGCGCTCAGTGGGGCGACCCGGCTCCGGGGGGCGGGCTGGTTCATGCGGGGACCTGCGTGGGCACGGGACTGTCGGGGTCGAGGTCATCGGGCTGCAGCTCGCGCAGCTCGGTCAGGCTCGGCTCGGGCACGTCCCGGAGCCGCCACGCCTGCCGGCCGATCGCGCCCTCCAGGACGTTGCGGGCGAACCGTCCGTTGCCGAAGGTCGGACCCCGGGGGGTCGAGGCCAGGACGCTACGGAACCGGGTCACGGTGTCCGGCCCCACGTCGTAGTCGGCGCGCGCAGCCAGCCCGGTGAGGATCGCCACCAGCTCGTCGTCGTCGTAGTCGGCGAAGGCGATGGTGGTGCGGAACCGGCTGGCCAGCCCGGGGTTCTCGGCCACGAACACCGCCATCGGGCCGGGATAGCCCGCCACCACGACGACCAGGTCGTCCCGGCGGTCCTCCATCTCCTTGACCAGGGTGTCGACGGACTCCCGCCCGAAGGCGTCGCCGGCCAGGCTGTAGGCCTCGTCCACGAACAGCACGCCGCCGACCGCGGAGGCCACGACCTCGGCGGTCTTCAGGGCGGTCTGGCCCAGGTACCCCGCGACCAGCTCCGAGCGGTCGACCTCGACCAGGCTCCCGGCACTGAGCAGGCCGAGCGCCCGATAGATCCCCGCGACCAGGCGGGCGACCGTGGTCTTGCCGGTGCCCGGGTTGCCCACGAAGACCAGGTGCCGGGTGAGGGTCGCTGAGGCCAGCCCGGCCCGGGTGCGCAGCGCCTCGACCTTGAGGACCGCGACCTGACGGTGGATCTCCGCCTTCACCTCGGCCAGGCCGGTCAGGGCGTCGAGCTCGGCGAGCAGCTCCGCCAGGGTGGGTGCCGGGCCGGTCGGTGCTGGGCCGGTCGGGGCTGGGTCCAGGAGGGCGGGGTCGAGAAGGTCGGGGCTGGCGGTCTCGGGGCCTGACCGGGCGGGGTGGACAGGGGCGGGGTCAACAGGGGCGGGGCTGGCGGGCTCGGGGGCCAGGGGGGAGTGCGGGGGGACCGACGGGGAGGAGGGCGGGTCGACCGGACGCTCGTGCAGCAGGGCGGCCAGGTCGGGGAAGGCGCCGGCCGAGGCGATCTCCTCGGCGGTCAGGGTCAGATCCGCCGGGTCGCGACCGGCCTCGGGTCGGCTCGTGCCGGGCGGACGCTGCTGGGCGGTGGCGGCCAGACCCGCCCGACCCGCCGCGAACGGGTGGGACGGGGCCAGGGTGGGAGCCGCCGCGCAGACCTGGGCGAGAACGTCGGCGTAGCGCGTGGCCTCGGCGGGACGCTCGCTGCGGAGCTGGGTCAGCAGCAGGGTGGGGGAGCTCAGCCAGCGGCGCCCGCGGGACACTGCGGCGAAGAACGCCTCCGGCTCGCGGTGACCAGTGGCCCCGCACCAGCTCTGGGCCACAGCCCCCGCCTGCTGGGAGGTCTCCAGGACGGCGGCGGACAGGGCCTCACCCTCGGCCCGCGCCTCATCTCCCGGCAGCCCGGCGTCGACTGCTGCCCTCGCCAGGTCGGCCAGGGCGGTGCCGAGGTCCGGTGGCGGCGTACGCGTGCTGGTCACGGTAGGTCCAACGGGTTGCCCGGACCCGGGCCGGATGCACCCAGGTCGAGGCCGCCGCCGTGCGCCGGGGCCCCGAACCGGGTCTGCAGGAAGCGACCGTGGGCGACCAGGGCGGCCGCGTCGACCCGGACGACGGCGTCCAGCACCGGTCCATGGTCGACCCCAGCAGGTCGAGCTGGTCGACCAGCAGCATCAGTGAGGTCTTGCCGTTCTCCACCGGCCGGGAGTCGGCCCACTGGCGGGGGAGCCGGGTGTAGCCGGCGAGGGCCTCGGGCAGATAGTCGGTGGCCGTCGCGATGACCGAGTAGGCCTCCGGACTGCCCAGACCCAGGTTGCGCAGCCGGGGGACGGTCTGGCGGACCGTGCCGGTGACGCGGCGTACGCGGGAGGCGACCAGCCCGGGCACGGTGCCCCCGGCCACGGACGCCTCGACGCCGTCGAGGGCGGCCAGCAGGTCGGCTTCGGTGGGCACCGCGGCGGCGGGCTCGACCGGTGGTGGGTCGGCGGGAAGGCCCGCGAAGCGCGTCCACCACTGCCTCAGCCCCACGACGACCTCCGTACGGGCCACCGGCGCCGCGACGTCAGCGGAGCGCACCCGGTGTGCCCGGATCCAGGTCCAGCTGGCCGCTGCTGAGGTGCCGGTCCTGGCGGGCCACCCGCTCCAGGTAGTCGCGGGACTTGACCACCTCGGACTCCAGGGTGCCGATCGTGGTCGCCATGGTGTCCAGCGCCTGGAGCTTGAAGGTGTCGATCGAGTCCATGGTTGCGTAGATGTTGGCGAAGGCCGCCTGCAGCTGGGGCAGCCCCAAGGTGGCC
>JBBQAB010000069.1:0-2787 GCA_038198385.1 Propionibacteriales bacterium | reverse complement strand
CGTCCGCCGACAGGCCGAGCGGCTGGCCTCGGTCGGCTACGTCGTGCTGGTCCCCGACCTGCTGGGCGACGGTCCGTGGCTCGGCTGCATGCGCGCGACGTTCCGCTCCCTCAGCGCCCAGCAGGGCCGTCCCTTCGCCCTCATCGACGCCTGCCGCGACCAGCTGCGCGCGGACCCGACCTGCACCGGCAAGGTCGGGGTGATCGGCTTCTGTATGGGCGGCGGTTTCGCCCTGGTCAGCGCAGGTCGTGGCTTCGACGCCAGCTCGGTGAACTACGGGATGATCCCCGAGAACGTGGACGATATCCTCAGCGGCGCCTGCCCCGTCGTCGCCAGCTACGGCGGCAAGGACAAGATGCTGGCCAAGCAGCTACCCAAGCTCGCTGAGGCGCTGACCGAGTCCGGGGTGGCCCACGACCTCAAGGTCTACCCCACCGCCGGGCACTCCTTCCTCAACGACCGGCCGGCCGGTCCGATCCTGACCCGGCCCCTGATGAAGATCTCCCACCTGGGCCCCGAGCCCGTCGCCGCCGCGGACGCCTGGCGACGCATCGAGGAGTTCTTCGCCGCGCACCTGGGAGCCTGAGGCGGACCCCGGGTCGGCTCAACCGACCCGAAGCGCCGCGGAGGCGACCTCAGCGGCGAGCCGTCCTCACCTGGTGAGGTTCTCAGCTGGTCATGTCTTCACCTGGTGACGTTCTCAGCTCGTGATGTCCTTGCGGACGAAGTGCCAGACCGAGAAGGTGACCAGCAGGATCGCGTAGCCCAGCGACCACAGCACCCCGGTGAGCATGTCGGTGTAGTCGACGGCCGGGGCCAGCGCGTCAGCCCAGGCGAAGGCGTAGTGACCCGGTAGCCCCTGCCGGATCGAGCCCAGGGCGGTGATCGAGTCCAGGATGGCGGACAGGATCATCAGCAGCACCGCTCCCCCGACCGCAGCCAGCGGAGCGTCGGTCAGCACTCCGAGGGTGAACGCGAACGCCGCGACCACGGTCAGCTCGACGAGCAGGTAGCCCACGATCAGGACGAGCCGGCCGAGGAAGTGCGACAGGGTCAGCTGGTCCCCGGTAAGCCCCACGTAGGGGCCCCAGCCGTACGCCACCCCGCCCACGGCCAGGGTCCAGGCCGGGAAGAAGACGAGGGCGGCGACGGAGGACAGTGCGGCCACGATGAGCTTCTGCCGGACCAGCCGTTCCCGGCGTACCGGGGCGGCGAGCAGGTAGCGCAGGCTCGACCAGCTCGCCTCCGAGGGCACCGTGTCCCCCGCGAAGAGCGCCACGATGACGATGAAGAGAAACCCGGTCGAGGCGAACATCGCGAACACGACCAGGTTGGCCCCGCTCGACTGGGCCAGGTCGACGAACCCGCGCCGGGTGGCGTTGGGGTCGTCACTGCCCAGGGCGAACGCCCCCACGAGGATCAGGGGCAGGGCCAGCAGCACGAGGAAGATCCCCTGGGTCCGGCGCCGCCGGAGCTGCCGGGTGATCTCGGCCCGCAGCGGCAGCGCACCCCGGCGTACGGGGGCGGCGACCAGCGGCTCAGGGTGGCCCGGGGTCGCGTCCCTACTCCCAGGCGGGGCCTGCTCCCGGTCGGTCCGCAGCTCAGCCATCGCTGTCCTCCGGGCTGCCTGCGGGCGTGCCGACCAGGCTCATGAAAACCTCTTCCAGCTGTCGACGTCCGTCGACCGACTCGACGGAGAACCCGTGCCGGACCAGCAGGGCCACGATCTCCGGTCGGGGCAGGGCTCCGGTCACCCGCAGCAGCGACTCGTCGACCTCCACCAGCAGGTCGACCCGCTCGAGTCGGCGTACGGCCGCAGCCAGGTCCTGACCCGGGCTGAGCCCGACCAGCGTGACGTTGTCGCTGGCCGTCAGGCCGGCCATGGCCCCGGTGAGGACCACCCGGCCGCGGTTCATCACCACGACGTGGCTGCAGGTGTGCTCGACCTCCGACAGCAGGTGGCTGGAGACGACGACGGTGCGGCCCGCCGCGGCGTAGTCGGCCAGGACGACGCGCATGGCCCGGATCTGGGGCGGGTCGAGCCCGTTCGTCGGCTCGTCGAGCAGCAGCAGGGCGGGCAGCCCCAGCATGGCCTGGGCGATCCCGAGCCGCTGCCGCATGCCCTGGCTGTAGCCGCGGACCTTGCGCTCCAGGGCCGTGCCCAGACCGGCGATGGCGAGCGCCTCGTCGACGTGGGCCTCCTCCTCGGGCCGCCCGGTGGCGGCCCAGAAGGCGGTCAGGTTCTGCCGACCGGTCAGGTGGGGCAGGAAGCCCGGGCCCTCGATGAAGGCCCCCACCGATCCCAGCACGTCGGCCCCGGCGTGCACCGGCTGGCCCTCGACGTAGATCGTCCCGGCGTCGGGCCGGATGAGCCCGACCAGCATCCGCATGGTTGTCGTCTTGCCGGCCCCGTTGGGGCCGAGCAGGCCCACGACCTGACCGGCCTCGGCGGTGAAGCTGACCCCGTCGACGGCCTTGAAGCCGTCCCCGTACGTCTTGACCAGGTCCTCCACGACCAGCGGGACCCCGGCCAGCTCGGGTCGCGGGTGGCTGGCGCGTCGTCGCCGGCCGGCCACGAGCAGAGCGGCCAGCGCGGCCAGGGCCAGCCCGGCGACCACGACCAGCAGCAGCCACGGAACCCGAAGGCGGCTGGTGGCCACCGGTGAGGCGGCCAGGACGGGGAGCCGCAGGGCGCGGTCGCCGCTCAGCCGCACCTGCGCCACGGTGGCCTGGGTCGGGCTGGCGTACGCCTGGTCGGTGCTGGAGAGCACGACCTGGAGACGATGG
>JBBQAB010000068.1:0-2103 GCA_038198385.1 Propionibacteriales bacterium | reverse complement strand
GCTGCTGCCCGGCACCGTCGACCAGGCCGTCCGGTGGCGCGGTCACCACCTGCCGCTCTCGGGCTGGGGCTGGAAGGCCGAGCAGCCCGACGGCCCGGTGCTCTACGTCGGCGACGCGGCTGGTCTGATCAACCCGATCACGGGTGAGGGCATCTACTACGCGGTCGCCACCGGGGCCCTGGCCGGTCGCGGGGCGATGACCGTGGTCGCGGGCGGCGAGCCCCTCACCGCCGGGCGCCGGCACCGGACCGCGGTCCGCCGCCTGCTCGAGCGGCACCTGCACCACACCTGGGTGGCTGCCCGGATGACCCGCCGACCGGCCGTGGTCGAGGCCGGGATCACGGCGGCGAACCGCGACCAGCGCACCTTCGACGACCTGGTTGAGCTCGGGCTGGGGCGTGGGCGGCTCACCCCCCGGCTGGGGGCCGCGTTGACCACCGGTCTACTACGCAACCGGCTGATGCCGATCGAGGGGAGCTGACCTGGTGAGTACTGAGATCCTGGCGGTCCGCGGCGTGCTGCCGCCCCACCGCAGCACCCAGGCCGAGATCACCGATGCCTTCGTCGACGTGATCGCCCGAGGTGGCGTCAAGAACGAGAGGCTGCTGCGCCGGTTGCACGGCAACGCCGGCGTGGAATACCGCAACCTGGTCCTGCCGCTCGCCGACTATGGTGACCTGGCGAGCTTCGGTCAGGCCAACGATCTGTTCATCGAGCACGCCGTCGAGCTGGGCGCCCAAGCCCTGACGGACGCACTCAAGGCCGCGGACCTGACCCCGAGCGACGTCGACCAGCTGATCTGCGCCACCGTGACGGGCCTGGCCATCCCGTCGCTAGACGCCCGGATCGCGGCCGTGCTCGGCCTGCGGCCCGATGTGCGCCGGGTCCCGCTGGTCGGCCTTGGCTGCGTCGCCGGCGCCGCGGGCGTCGCCCGCCTGCACGATTACCTCATCGGTCACCCCGGCCAGGTCGCGGCCCTGGTGACGGTCGAGCTCTGCTCGCTGACCGTGCAGCGCGACGACACCACGACGGCCAACCTGGTCGCCAGCAGCCTGTTCGGCGACGGCGCCGCAGCCGTGGTTGCCCGGGGTATGGCCAATGAGGACGGGGCCGACCACCACGGCCCGGTCGAGGTGCTGGACAGCCGCAGCCGCCTCTATCCGGACAGCGAACGCACTATGGGCTTCGACGTCAGTCACCTGGGTCTGAGGATCGTCCTCGACGCCCAGGTGCCGACCATCGTCGGCCGCTACATCGGCGAGGACGTCGACGGGTTCCTGACCGACCACGGTCTGACCCGAGCCGACATCTGCTGGTGGGTCTGCCACCCCGGCGGCCCCAAAGTCATCGACGCGCTCCGCGACACCCTGGGGCTGGACGACCACGACCTCGCGCTGACCCGCGCATCGCTGGCCCGGAACGGTAACCTCTCGTCCGCCTCGGTCCTGCACGTGCTCGCCGACACCCTCCGCGAGCGGCCGCCGACGCCGGGTAGCCACGGGCTGCTGATGGCGCTCGGACCGGGATTTTGTTCTGAGCTCGTGCTGCTGCGCGCCACCGACGGCCAGACCCGGTCGTGACCTCACTGACCGCCTTCGTCATCGTGGTCGCCCTGGTCGCCGTCGAGCGGCTGGTCGAGCTGGTGGTGTCGAAGCGCAACGCCGCCTGGAGCTTCGCGCGTGGGGGCGTCGAGACCGGCCTACGCCACTACCCGGTGATGGTCGCGCTGCATTCTGCCTTCCTGACCGCGATGGTCGTGGAGGCCGTTGTCCGTCGCCCGGAGGTCCCGCCCGCGCTGGCCTGGTCGATGCTCGTGCTGGTCCTCGCCAGCCAGGCGCTGCGCTGGTGGTGCATCGCCACCCTCGGGCCGCGCTGGAACACCCGGGTGATCGTCGTCCCAGGTCTGCCCCCGGTTCGTACGGGGCCCTACCGACTGCTGGCCCATCCCAACTACGTGGCCGTCATCGTCGAGGGCGTGGCGCTGCCGCTGCTCCACGGCTGCTGGATCACCGCGGCCGCCTTCACCGTGCTCAACGCCGCCCTGCTCACCGTGCGGCTGCGGGTCGAGAACGCCGCCCTCGCCGCCCTGCCCGACTGGGGCCT
>JBBQAB010000067.1:0-6102 GCA_038198385.1 Propionibacteriales bacterium | reverse complement strand
GCCTTCCAGGCGGCCTTTAACAAATCCGACATGCCCTTCGTCAGCGCCCAGGGTGACATGGACGAGCGGTCCTACCAACGGATCTTCGAGGCCTACTACCGCGGCACCTTCGACGCGGGCGTGGCCACCCGGATTCTGCACGATGACCAGCTGGTCTCGAGGTCGGGGGGGCTTGACCCGGCCACGGTAGCGGCGGAGCTATCGGTGCTGGTGGTGCCGGGTCTGCTAGTGGCCGACGATGAGCTACTGACCTGGCTGCGGTCCTACGCCGCGGCCGGCGGACATCTGGTCCTCGGGATCCGCACCGGTTACGGCGACGAAGAGGGCCGCGCCCGCCTCGAGGTGAAACCGGCCCTGCTGGCCGAAGCCGCCGGCGTCAGCTACCAAGAGTTCTCCAACCTCAACGACCCGGTGCCGGTCACCTCGACCAGCGACGACCTAGTGATCGGGGCGACCAGCCACGCCACCCGGTGGGTTGACTGCCTGGTCACCGACGGCGCCGAGGTGCTCGTGGAGTACGAACACCCCCACTTCGGGCGCTTCCCGACAGCCGTGACCACCGATCACGGAGCCGGCCGGATCACCACCGTGGGGACCGTTCCCGACCAGCAGCTGGCCTGCGACCTGATGCGCTGGCTTATCCCGGACGCACAGGCGAACTGGGGCCAGCTGCCCGAATCGGTCAGCGTGTCGTCAGCCAGCACCGCTGACGGCGGACGACTGCACGTGGTGCACAACTGGAGCTGGGACACCCAGACCGTCCAGACCCCGGTGCCAGTGAGCGACGTGCTGGACCCCACCGCCGAGCCAACCAGCAGCCTCGCGCTCGGAGCCTGGGACGTACGAGTACTGATCGAGTACCGCCCCGATAAGTAGGCATTGGGGTCTGAAGCCGTCGCTTTCGAGGAGTGATCTGGCGATGTATTCTACCTGGTGACTCGGTCGCTGGACCCGGCCGGCAAGGCCAGGCACGATGGACGATGCGCTGGTCGAGTCGGCCCGGGGCGCGGTGTCGGCATTGCTGCCGATCCGTTTCCCCGAGCCGCTCGCCGAACCGGGCGTGCCCTTTCAACGCACCCGGCTCTCCACGGTCAGCCGTGGGTGGTGTTCGTTCGCTGGTAGGGGTTGGGGATCTTGTCGCCTCGGTATCGGTACCGGGTAACGGTCACCGACCCTGGGTTGAACACGATCACTCCGTCGGCACCGAACGGTAGCCATGCCCCGCTGGGAGTGGTGAATCGGCGACGGAACTGAGTCCACCTCCACCGGTGTCGTTTGCGGGCTCTTGGTACCTGCGGTGGGGCGGGTAGGACACGCCGGTGATGCGGATGCGGTGAGTTTGGGGTCGGGGTCCTCAGGATCGAGAACGACCAAGAACCCTCCCCGCAAGGACCCCGACGATGATCGAGCCTACGGGCTGCGCTGGCTGCTGCCCGCGCACCAACACCTACTGCGACCGCTGACCTGCTGGTTGGGCTGCCCGGCCTGCACGTGATCGACGTCGACGACCACGGGGGCGGGTTGGTCGTGACGGTCGAGTCACCGCCGGCGGAGCAGGGCTGCCGGGTATGCGGGGTGATCGCCGAGGGCCATGGCCGCCGGACGGTCTCGTTGGTGGATGCGCCGTCGTTCGGCCGGCCGGTCCGGGTGGTGTGGCGGAAGCGGACCTGGGTGTGCCGGGAGGCGTTGTGCCCGGCCGGGTCGTTCACTGAGCAGGACGGACGGGTCTGTCGGCCGCGTTGCTTGTTGACGGTGCGGGCGTGTCGGTGGGCGATCGACCAGCTGGGTGGTGAGCATGCCTCGGTACTGGGGTTGGCCCGGCAGCTGGGGACGACGTGGCGGACGGTGTGGCGCAGCATCGCCCCGCTGTTGCAGGCGTCGGCTGATGACCCGGCCCGGTTCGACGGCGTCACCACTCTCGGCGTTGATGAACACATCGTGCGCCACGAGGCGCTGTTGTTTCGGATGGAGGTGAAAGACCTTGATCGCTTCGCTGTCGCAGCAGCGGGGTGAAGCTGGCGGCAGCCTGTCCCTGGGGAACGCTGGGGATGGGCGGGAGCAGCCGCGACAAAGTCAGGGCGGTCCGGCACTACCGGACGGGCCGTGCCTGGTGAGCAAGACGGGAAGGTGTACGCGAGAAACCGGTGTCGTAAAGCCTCTTAATCGTCGACCCGCTCGAACCCGGTGGATTTGGGCGGGAGTGCGGTGCGTAACCGGGCCGGGTGCCGTCATCCAGGCGGTGGCCGGGCACGGGGAACTGTCGAGACGGTGAATGTGTCGGGCTCGGCAGGTCGTGGTGAAGGTCTGCGGCGTAACCACGACGAGACCGCAGGGGCAAAGCCGGGCACCTCGCCCGTCGACCGAACAACAGTGAACGTGGGAACCATCGGCACACCGTTCCCCTCCTCCAAGTTTCGTGGCGGGGATAGGCGCGTTGCCGGCCGAAGGGTGTCGATGGGGCGGAGTCGCCGTAGTACTCCGAGACCGGGAGAGCCGGCCACATGGGGAAGGGCGACAGCGGAAGGAGCAGGAAGTGACTGTCAGGTCCGAAGATGCGTCGGTGAATACCGACGCCGCCGGATGGCCGAGCTACGGCCAGGCGTTCGTGGCGGTACGGAAGATTCAGAACAAGCTGCACTGCTGGGCGGGCGCCGACAGCGTCCGCCGGTTCGATGATCTGTACAACCTGGTGTGCGACCCGAAGGTGTTGACCATGGCGTGGGAACGCGTCGCGGGTAACAAGGGAGCGCGTACCGCCGGGGTCGACCGGGCCACCGTGGCCTGGATCGTCTCCCGGTACGGGGTGGAGACGTTCCTGCACGAGATTCGAGATCAACTGCGGTCCCGGACCTTCACACCGGCGCCGGTGCGGCAGGTGATGATCCCCAAGGCCAGCGGGAAACTGCGGGCGTTGGGCATCCCGACCGTCACCGACCGGGTCGTGCAGGCCGCGTTGAAACTGGTCCTGGAACCGATCTTCGAGGCCGACTTCGCGTCGGTCTCCTACGGGTTCAGGCCCAACCGGCGCGCGCAGGACGCGATCGCTGAGATCCACCACTTCACGACGCAGTCGTATCAGTGGGTGCTGGAGGCCGACATCGAGGCGTGTTTCGACAACATCGATCACACCGCGTTGATGGACCGCGTCCGCACAAGGATCAAAGACAAGCGTGTCCTGGCGTTGGTGAAGTCCTTCCTCAAGGCCGGCGTCCTCACAGCCACCGGCAGCCGGGAAGGCAGCATCACCGGCACCCCGCAGGGCGGGATCCTCTCCCCGCTGCTGGCCAACATCGCCTTGTCCGTGCTGGATGATCATTTCACCCAGCAATGGCAGACGACGATGGCCACCGAGCAGCAACGACAGAAACGACGTCGCCACGGCCTGGCGAACTACCGACTCATCCGTTACGCCGACGACTTCGTCGTCCTCGTGACCGGTGAGAAAGAGCAGACCCAGGCGTTGCGCGACGAGGTCGTGACGGTCCTGGCCCCGATGGGGCTGCGGCTGTCACCGGAGAAGACCCGAGTGGTCCACATCGACGACGGCTTCGACTTCCTCGGTTTCAACATCCGTCGGATGCGGAAACGGGGCAGTCAGAAGCGGTACGTCTACACCCGTCCCTCGACCACGGCAATCGCCTCGATCAAGGAACGGGTCCGGATCATGACCTACAGACACACCCTGCACCACGACCCCGGCTACTTGATGGAGTACCTGGGTCGGGTGCTGCGTGGCTGGGCGAACTACTTCCGACACGGAGTCTCCAACGCAACCTTCAACGCGATCGACTCCTACACGTGGGAGCGGGTCACGTCCTGGCTGCGGAAGAAGCACCGGATCGGATGGCCAGAGCTCCGGCGCAGGTTCTGCCTGCCCGGCACCTGGCGCCTGGCCCACGACGGGCAACGGTTCCGTGGCGCTGCCACCGTCACGGTGATCCGGTACCGCTACCGCGGATACCGCATCCCGACCCCGTGGACACCATCAAGCCCACCCGCATAACAGGGTGCAGCAGCCTTACGTGGAGAGCCCGTTGCGGCGAGAGTCGCACGGCGGGTTCGGCGGGCGGCCAGGGGAAACGGAGCAGCGGTAACGCTGCCACCGCGCCCCTGGCCGACCCAACTGGCACCACGTCGATGAACGTCGGAGGGGTCCGAAGGCGTTGACCGGGATGGTGGATCTGACCCGTGACCAGGCCGGACGGACCCGGGCGCGGCTCCTCGACCTGGTGCCGGGCCGGTCGGGGAAGGCCTACGCCGACTGGCTGAAGGCTCGCGGCGAACCGTTCCGACACCGCGTGGAGGTGGCCACCCTGGACCCGTTCCATGGCTACAAGAACGCCATCGACGACCAGCTCGAGGACGCCACCTCGGTGCTTGACGCCTTTCATGTCGTGAAGCTCGGCGGTCATGTGGTCGATGAGGTCCGCCGCCGCGTCCAGCAGGCGATCCACGGGCATCGGGGCCGCAAGGACGACCCGCTCTACCGGATCCGGAACCTGCTGCGCTGCGCCGACGAACGGCTGACCGACCGGCAACGGGCCAGGCTCGCCACCGCGATCGAGGCCGACGAACGCCACCTCGAGGTGTTCGTCGCCTGGCAGTGTGGCCAGCAGCTCCGAGCCCGTCTACCACCAGCCCGACCCGGCCGCCGGACGGCGGCTCGCCATCAAGATCATCGACAGCTTCCCCTCCTGCCCGATCCCTGAGGTTGCTCGTCTCGGCCGCACCCTCAAGAAGTGGCGCAAGGAGTTCCTGGCCTACTTCGCCACCGCCGGCGCCTCCAACGGCGGCACCGAAGCCGTCAACGGACTCATCGAGCTCCACCGCCGCATCGCCCGCGGGTTCAGAAACAGGGAGAACTACAGACTTCCGGATGCTCCTCATCGGCGGCGGGCTCGCCCCACCGCAGGTATGAAGAGCCCGTTTGCGAAGCCACCTGATCAGGCGCCAGTTCACGAAATGGCGGGCTGCCAGCCGCCACCCAGGCTCCGGCCAGACCTCGCAATAGCCCTCCCACTAGGGAAAATAGGGCCGCCTGAGAGAATCGAACTCTCGACCTACGCATTACGAGTTATGAGCACACCGTCCGCGATGGGCTATCCGTGTCTCAGACCGTCTCCAAAAGGCTGTCATCAGCCATCGTTGGCCCGCCCGTAGGCTGCCACTCTGGCTGCCATTGCCAATCTCGGAAACGGACAGCAGTCCCTCAGCACGTCCTCCTCACAGCTGCAGGTGAAGACGTAATGCGTCGTCGACCTCGGCCATGACAGCCGCTGGGAGGTGACCGAGCACGACGCCAAGCCTCTCGACGGTGATCGAGCGCACCTGCTCGGCCTGGGCCTTGGAGTCTTGACGCAGGCCAGTCGAGGCGGCAGGGAGCAATGTCTGGAACGGGTAGACCCGCGCGGTGTTGCTGGTGATCGGGACGACAGTGACGACGCCACGCTGGAGCCGCGCAGCGACGGCGTTCGCTCGGTCGTTGCTCACGATGACTGCGGGCCGCCGCTTGTTGGCCTCACTTCCGCGGACCGGCTCCAAGTCGACCAGGCGTATTTCACCGCGCAGCATCAGCCAGCCCGTCGTTGGTGGTGGCCTCCCATGCCCGGTGATCATCGGAGCTCTCCCACTCCGTCCAGGCGGCCTCATAATCATGCTCAAGTTCGGGCAGACGCAACATCCGTACCGCGTGCTTTAGGGCTGCCGATCTGGACGCAAGGCCGGCGGCGCGGGCGAACTCATCGAGGATGGCGATGTCCTCCTCCGGCAGACTGACACTCAGTTTCATACCCTCATGCTACCGCGGTCCTACCAGTGCGGTAAGGCTGCAAGTAACCCATGCGGCTGGACCAACCGCACCGAGCTGGCACTGGGCAGTGCGTAGGTCACGAAGCGTTCGCCTCGACCATGACCTACGCATCCACCAAACATGGCAATGCGTAGGTCAAAACCTGCCCGCTGGAGCGGCCTTCCAGGCACGATTCGCGGGTTCATAGGCTGCCAGCCGCCGCCGAGGCTCCAACCGGACCCACCCCATAGGGCTTTCACTAGGGCAAATGGGGCCGCCTGAGAGAATCGAACTCTCGACCTACGCATTACGAG
>JBBQAB010000066.1:0-7091 GCA_038198385.1 Propionibacteriales bacterium | reverse complement strand
GGCCGCCCGGAGGGCCCGCCCCAAGCGCCGGGTGGCCATGGCGTCCATCCCACCCAGGGGCGAGGCGAGCAGCCCCTGGGCCTCGTCGGCGGTGACGTGGCGGCCCCGGGCCACGACCTGCAGGGCCAGCAGCAGCGGCCGTACGGCGGGGTCGGCCCCCAGCGGAATCTCGTCACCCGCCACCTCCACCGGAACACCGGCGGCCACCAGGGCGCGGGTCAGCGGGGGGATGGAGGTCCGACCCGAGCGGACCAGCACCGCCATCTCGTCCCAGGCCAGGCCGTCGCGCAGGTGTGCGCCACGCAGGATCTCGGCGATGTGCTCGGCCTCGGCGCCCGCGCTGGTGCAGGTGAGGATCTCGACCCGGCCCGGCGGTCGACCCGGAGTCGGGGTCGGGTTGCGGAAGACGGTGAACACCTCCGCGGGCAGGGCGCGGGGCATGCCCAGCCGGTTCGCGATGCTGCGGCTGGCAGCCAGCAGCTGGCGCCCGAAACGCCGGGTCTGGCCCAGCGCGATCACCGGGGCCGGCCGGCCGTCAGCGGTGTGGAACAGGTCCGGGAAGTCCAGGATCCCCCGTGCCTCCGCCCCGCGAAAGGCATAGATCGACTGGTCCGGGTCCCCCACCACCACCACGTCGCCGCCCAGGCCGGCCACCGTCTGCAGCAGCGCCACCTGGGAGGGGTCGGTGTCTTGGTACTCGTCGACGAAGACGCAACTGATCTCGCGGCGGAGGATCTCGGCCACCTCCGGGTCGGCCAGCAGGATCCGGCAACGGTGGACGAGCTCGGCGTAGTCCAGTACGCCCTCGGCGTCGAGCACGTCGAGGTACTCCTCGAAGAACTGTCCGACGCTGACCCACTCCTCGCGGCCAGCGGCCTCCCCCGCCGCGGCCACGTCCTCGGGGTCCATGCCGAGCTGGCGGGCCTTGGCCAGCACCGCCCGCACCTCGCTCGCGAACGCCCGGGTCGGGAACGCCCGGTCCAGGGACTCCGGCCACCGGGCGAGCCGGGTGTCGAGGCTGCCCTGCAGGGTCTCCCGCACCCGGAAGTCCTGCTCGGGGCCGGTCAGCAGCCGGACCGGGTGCAGCCCGGTGACGCCGTCCCCGAGCCGGTCGGCGAAGCGCCGGACCAGGGCATAGCAGAAGGCGTGGAACGTCATGGCCATGGGCGTCACCGTGGTGCGGCCGAGCCGGGCGGCGATCCGGCCGCGCAGGTCGGCCGCCGCCTTCCGGGAGAAGGTCAGCACCAGCACCGAGTCCGGATGGGCGCCGCGCCGCTCGATCCGCTCGACCACCGACTCCACCAGCGTCGTCGTCTTGCCCGTCCCGGGCCCGGCCAGCACCAGGAGCGGCCCACCGGGGTGGTCCACCACGGCCTGCTGGGACGCGTCCAGCACGGGCGGGGCGACCCGGTCCTCGGGGGTGCGGATCAGGCGGTACATGGGGTCCTCAGGGCTCAGGCGGCGAAGCGGCCGGACGGTTCGAGAAGAAGTGCACCAGAGACCACTGACAGTCAGCGCGTCAGGCGGCTCCGGCGGCACCACCGGGTGGCTCCGGACCCCGGTCGATGTCGACCCCCCGGATGCCCAGCATGAACAAGATGGCGTCCAGGTACGGAACCGACACGGTGGTGTCAGCCTGGGCCCGCACCAACGGCTTCGCGTTGAACGCGATTCCCATCCCGGCCGCGCCCAGCATGTCGAGGTCGTTGGCCCCGTCCCCCACGGCCACCGTCTGGGAGAGCGGAACCCCTTGTCGGGCCGCGATCTCGGCCAGCAGGGTGGCCTTGCGGGCCCGGTCGACGACCATACCCAGGACCTCCCCGGTCAGGCGGCCGTCGACCACCTCGAGGGAGTTGGCGTAGGCGTAGTCCAGGCCGAGGTCGGCCCGCAGCCAGTCGGTGAAGGGGGTGAACCCCCCGCTGACGATGGCGACGCAGAACCCCAGCCGCTTCAGGGTCCGGACGAAGGTCCGCGCCCCGGGGGTCAGTCGGATCCGGTCGCGGGCGCGGGCGATGGCCGCCTCGTCGAGCCCACGGAGCAGGCGTACGCGCTCCCGCAGCGACGCCTCGAAGTCCAGCTCACCGGCCATGGCGCGGGCCGTGATCGCCACGACCGCTGCCCCGCAGCCCGCCTCGTCGGCCAGCAGCTCGATGACCTCGTCCTGGATCAGGGTCGAGTCGACGTCCATCACCACCAGCCGCTTGGCCCGGCGCTCCAGACCGTTGACCTGGACGGCCACGTCGATCCCGTGGCCCCGCGAGACCGCGACCAGGGAGTGGCGCATGGCCGCGACGTCACCGGCGATGACCACCAGGTCGTACGCGGTGACCGGTTCGGTGGCCAGCCGCACGATCCGGTCGATGTTGCCGCCGGTCTCGGCGATGGCCTCGGCCACGGCGGCGAGCGAGGTCGGGGTCAGCGGCCGCCCCAGGACGGTGACCGCGTGCCGCGGCAGCAGGGCCCGGCGGGATTTCGGCTCCACCCGCTCGAAGTCGATCTTGAGGTCCTGGGTGAAGCCCCAGAAGAGGATGTCGCGCACGACGGCCTGGCCACGGTCGCCGCTGGCGTCGTTCTCGTCCAGCCGGACGAGCACGTCCAGGGTCAGCCGCTCCCGGACCACCAGCTGCTCCATGTCCTCCAGGACGGCCCCGGCGTCCCCGAGCAACCGGAGCAGGTCGCGGGTCAGGCTGGGACGGTCCCGTCCCGAGATCCGGATCAGCAGGGGCAGGCCGACAGCCCCGGAGACGCTCATCGGCCCAGGGTCCAGACCAGCAGCTCGGCGGGGGCCCGCCCGGTCAGGCTGAGCTCGGCCGGGCCCACGACCCGGAGCGCGTCACCCGCGCCCAGGACGCCGAGGGTCTCCACCTCGACCTCTCCGATCGCGACGTAGAGGTGCACCGACGGCGCGGTCGGCAGGCTGGCCCGCCCTCCACGAGACAGCCGACGCGCCCACAGGGTCGCGTCCCGGGTCCCCAGCGAGACCACGGCGTCGGGGTGCCCACCGGAGGCGACCGGGAGCCAGTCTCCGTCCAGGGCGGCCAGGTCAAGGCCGCGCTGCTGGTAGGACGGCGCACCGCCCGGCTCGTCGGGCCGCAGCCACATCTGCACGAAGTGCACGGGCTCGGCGGGCCGGTCGGGTTCGAGCCGGTAGGCGTCGTTGCGCTCTGCGTGCACGATGCCGCGGCCCGCGCTCATCCGCTGGGCCAGCCCGGGGTGGACCACCCCGCGGTGGCCGTGGGAGTCCTCGTGCACGAGGCTGCCCGAGAGCACCCAGGTGAGGATCTCTGCGTCGGCGTGCGGGTGCTCGCCGTAGCCCGGTCCCGGGGACATCACGTCGTCGTTGTGCACCAGCAACGCCCCGAAGCCGACGTTGCCGGGGTCGTAGTGCTCACCGAAGGAGAACGCGTGCCGGGACTCGACCCGCTCGGTCCGGGTCAGGAAGCGCTGCCCGGCGCGCCGCAGGTCGATCGAGGGAGCGCTCACGGCCCCAGTATTCCGGCTCCGGCGTGGACGGGGTTACTAGGCTCTGGTCATGGTCCAGCGTCCCCAGCCCGAACCGATCGCCCCCGGCCAGGAGTCCGTCTGGGACTACCCCCGGCCGCCACTGCTGCGGGCCAGCGGCGAGCTCATCGTCATCACCCTCGGCGGTGTGCAGATCTGCGAGACCCACACCAGTTACCGGGTGCTGGAGACCTCGCACCCACCGACCTACTACCTGCCCCGCTCCGCGTTCACGGCGGGCTCCCTGCGCCCGGCAAAGGGCAGCTCGTTCTGTGAGTGGAAAGGGGCCGCGGCCTACTTCGACGTCGTGGGCGGGGACCAGGTGGCGGCCCGCGCCGCCTGGTACTACCCCGAGCCGACCGGCCGCTACCACCAGCTCCGCGACCACCTGGCGCTGTACGCCCAAGCGATGGACCAGGTGACGGTGGACGGCGAGCAGGTCGAGCCGCAGCCGGGCGGGTTCTACGGGGGCTGGATCACTTCCGCGGTCAGCGGCCCGTTCAAGGGCGTCCCCGGCAGCCAGGGCTGGTAGCCGCACTCCCCGCCGGGGCCCCGACCCGTTCCGGGGGTGCAGGCTGGACCCGTGGACGAGTCCTACACCGAGCAGGTGCTGCGCACGGTCGAGCGGGTGCCGTCGGGACGGGTGACGACGTACGGCGACGTGGCCGAGGCGGTCGGGCGGGGCGGCCCGCGGCAGGTCGGGCAGGTGATGGCCCTGGTCGGGGGCACCGTGGCCTGGTGGCGGGTGGTCCGGGCCGACGGTCGCCCGGCCCGCGGTCACGAGGACCACGCTCTGCTCGAGCTGCGCGCCGAGGGCACCCCGCTCCGGGGGGACCGGGTGGACCTGGGACGGGCCCGCCACCCCCTGGCCGAGCCTCCCCCACCCGCAACCGGGCCCGGGTGACCGCCGCCAGACAGAAAACCCCCGTACGCCTGGGCGTACGGGGGTTCGCTGTTGAGCAGCGAGCGGAATCAGCCTCAGTAGGCGGGCTGGCTCGGGTCGATCTGGCTGACCCAGGCGCTCACGCCGCCGCCCACGTGCACGGCGTCGGCGAGACCGGCACCCTGCACGATGGCCAGCACCTCGGCCGAGCGGACCCCGGTCTTGCAGTAGAGGACGACCTGCTTGTCCTGCGGGAGCTGGGCCAGCGCCTCACCGGTCTGAAAATCACCCTTGGGAATCAGGATCGAGCCGGGGATCTCGTTGATCTCCCGCTCGACCGACTCACGCACGTCGATCAGGACGAAGTCCTTCTCGCCCGCCTCGCGCTCGGCCAGCCAGCCCTGGAGCTGCTGTACCCCGACCGTGTGCCCGGCGACGGCCTCGGCGGCCTCGTCGGTGATCGCACCGCAGAAATCGTCGTAGTCGATCAGGCCGGTGACCGTCGGGTGCTCCCCGCAGATCGCGCAGTCCGGGTCCTTGCGGATCTTGAGCTGGCGCCAGCTCATCTCCAGGGCGTCATAGATCTGCAGCCGTCCGATCAGCGGGTCGCCAATGCCGGCCAGCAGCTTGATGGCCTCGGTCACCTGGGTGGCACCGATCGAGGCGCAGAGCACCCCGAGGACACCGCCCTCGGCGCAGCTGGGGACCATCCCGGGCGGCGGGGGCTCGGGGTAGAGGCAGCGGTAGCAGGGACCCTGCTCGGCCCAGAAGACACTCACCTGGCCGTCGAAACGGAAGATCGAGCCCCAGACGTACGGCTTCCCCATCAGCACGGCGGCATCGTTGACCAGGTAGCGGGTCGCGAAGTTGTCGGTCCCGTCCACGATCAGGTCGTAGTCGGCGAAGATCTCCATCACGTTGTCGTTGTCGAGACGGGTGTCGTGCACCACGACCTTGACGAACGGGTTGGTCTCGGCGATGGACTCCTTCGCCGACTGCGCCTTGGACTTCCCGATGTCGGACTGCCCGTGGATGATCTGGCGCTGCAGGTTGGACTCGTCGACGGTGTCGAACTCGACGATGCCGAGCGTTCCCACACCCGCCGCAGCAAGGTAGAGCAGGGCCGGGCTGCCGAGGCCACCGGCTCCGAGGACCAGCACCTTCGCGTTCTTCAGACGCTTCTGTCCCGCCATCCCGACCTCGGGAATGATCAGGTGACGGCTGTAGCGGCGTACCTCGTCGATGGTCAGCTCATCGGCGGGGTCCACCAGCGGCGGTAGAGCCATGGTTCCTCCTGCAGTTCGACCGTGGCCACCTGGCCACGGCATACCGGTCTTCGATCCTTGCCTGCAACGCCGCCTACCGGGGGCCTATTCCGTCATCCGGGATCGGCGAAGGGACCCCCACGGTCAGCGTTGGACGGCCTTCACGATGGTGGTGGCCGCGCTGATCCGGCCCGGGTCCCGCTGCGCCCAGCCTTCGGTGACGCCGTCCAGCACCTGCACCATCATGCGGACAGTGACCCAGTCCCGCACCCGGTCCTCGTCCAGCCCGGCGGCGTCGACGACCGCGTACAGCCGGTCGAGCAAGGCCCCGCGCAGGTCGTGGGTGGCCACGGCCTCCTCCCACCGGTTCCACAGCAGCGGAGCCACCTCATACGCCGGGTCGCCCGCCAGCGGCTTGGGGTCGATCGCCAGCCAGGGTTCGCGCGCGCCCGCGAGCACGTTGGCGTAGTGCAGGTCGGTATGGATCAGGGCCCGGTCGGTGGCCGGGTCGGACGCGAGGTCGCGGGCCAGGCCGACCGCCTGGTCGACGAAGCGTCGGGGCGCCAGCGGGCTGCCGCGCAATGTCTCCAGCTCCACGGCCCAGCGCGCGGCGTGCGCGGACAGCCGCATCAGCTGGGGCAGGGGGGCGCGGTGCAGCCGCGCGTAGAGGGCGCCCACGACCTCGCAGGCGTCAAGGACGTCGAGCTCGTGCAGGTCGTGGCCGGGTTCGGCCCGTTCCAGCAGCAGCGCCCAGCGTCGGGGGTCGGCCCGGAGCAGCCGGACCGCACCGCCGCCGTCCCAGGCCCGCAGCACGAGATGCTCGTGCGCGGCCTCGTCGTGCGGCCAGCTGACCTTGAGCGCCGCCGCCTCGCCGGCGGCGGTGCGGACCGGAACCACGACCGCGTTCTCCCCGTGGGTGGCAGACCCGTCCACGCGCAGCTCCCACGCGGTGACCAGGTCCGCGACCAGCCGGGGCAGCCGGTCCAGCCAGCGGGTCCAGTCCGGGCCCCGTCCGGAGAAGGCCAGGAAGGCGGGCGGCAGCTCGATGCTCATCGGGCTCCACCGTAGGCGGTGCCAGGATGGTCGGGTGAGCGAACCGGCGTCGGACGTGGTCACCCGGGTCGGGGACCGCACCCTGGCCCTGAGCAACCTGGACAAGGTGCTCTACCCGGCCACCGGCACGACCAAGGCCGAGGTCATCAGCTACTACCTCCAGGTAGCCCCGACCCTGCTGCCGCACCTCGCCGACCGCGTCGTGAGCCGGCTCCGCTACCCGGGCGGAGTGCCGGCCGGGGGGCCGGGACCCGGCGCCGGGGGCAGCACCCCGGTGGCCGAGGGGGCGTTCTGGGAGAAGAACATGCCGGTCGGTGCCCCCGCCTGGGCTCAGCACCAGCTCGTCCGGACCAGTGACGGCCTGGTCGACTACGTCGTCGTCGACGAGG
>JBBQAB010000065.1:0-6732 GCA_038198385.1 Propionibacteriales bacterium | reverse complement strand
TTGGGCTTGTTGCCCACCAGTTGCACGGCGACGTTCCCGATGGTGAAACCGGCCGCGCGCACCCGCCGGGCGGTCTCGGTGAGGAAGTCGACCCCCGGCGCGCCGGACCACCGGGGGTCCTCGGTGCCGTAGTTGCTCCCCAGGTCCCCCAGACCCGCCGCGCTCAGCAGCGCGTCGCAGGCGGCGTGGGCCACCACGTCCCCGTCGGAGTGACCCTCAGGACCCTCGTCGCCGTCGAACACCAGCCCGGCGACGGACATGACTCTGCCCCGCGCCAGCCGATGGACGTCGACACCGATACCGGTGCGCACCATCAGCTGAGGCGGGGCAGCGACAGCTGAGCCTGGGTCGGTCGGGCTCAGGAAGCCAGCACCTCGTCGAGAAGGATCTCGGCCTTGTCCTCGGGCACACGCTCGGCCAGAGCCAGCTCGGAGACGAGGATCTGGCGCGCCTTGGCCAGCATCCGCTTCTCCCCGGCCGACAGACCGCGCTCGCGCTCACGGCGCCAGAGGTCACGCACGACCTCCGCCACCTTCATGACGTTGCCGGAGTGCAGCTTCTCCAGGTTCGCCTTGTAACGTCGCGACCAGTTGGTCGGCTCCTCGGTGTGCGGAGCCCGCAGCACACCGAAGACCTTCTCGAGACCGTCGGCATCGACGACGTCACGGACGCCCACGAGGTCGAGGTTGCAAGCAGGTACGCGAACGATCAGATCGGTCTGTCCAACAATGCGCAGAACAAGGTAGAGACGGTCCTCACCTTTGATCTGCCGGGTTTCGATGTCCTCGATGACGGCCGCCCCATGATTGGGGTAGACCACCGTTTCGCCGACTGTGAAGGTCATATTGTTTTGTGCCCCTTTCGCAGACCCAAGTTTAGCACGCTCTCAGGCTTAGGCCGACGGGTGTTTGCGCTAGCCAGAGCGTATTCCTGGCCCTTTGGAGGGGTTGACAAAGACCTACCTCGTGTGCGTGATCTGTGGCGTGGGTCACCCCGCGGCGCGGCCGGGCGATCCGCAACTGCGTGATCGGTGACGGTGTCGATAGGCTGCACGTCATCGTGTTCTTCAGCAGTCAGGAGTCGGCCACCGTGTCCCTCATCTCGAGTCGAGCAAGTCGTGCGGAGCAGCGCGGGACGGCCCGTCGTTCGCGCGCGCTCGCCTGCGCCGCCCTCACCCTGGGGATGCTCGGCGCGGTCAGCGGGTGCGGCATGAACGTGCAGACCAACGAGCCCTACACGCCCTCCGAAGGGGTCAACTTCGACGTGGGCGACCAGGCGGACCCGAGCACAGTGGTGCACGTCCGCAACCTGATGATCTTGAGCCGCACGCCCGGCGAGGGCATCGTGTCGGCCAGCATGGTCACCGGCGGCTCGGACGCACTGACCTCGTTGACCGGCACGGCGACCAAGCCCGACGGGTCCACCGGGGCGGCATTCACGGCCGGCCTGGCGACCCCGGTGCCGCTGAACCCCAACCAGCTCGTCGTGCTGACCGCCCGACCCCTGCTGACCGTGCAGAGCGCCGACCTGGCCGCGGGCCTGTCGGCCAGCGTGACGCTGGAGTTCCAGAAGGCGGGTCAGATCACCGTGCGGACGACGGTGGTGGACGCCACCCAGCCGGCGTACGCGACGATCTCCCCCGCCCCCAGCGCATCGACCTCGCCCACCCCCGGAGCCTGAGCGGTTCAGCGGTTCGGTCGCTCAGCGCTTCAGCAGCTCGCGGGCGGCCGCGGTGATCCGGTCGGGCGACATGCCGTACCGGTCGAGGAGGAAGCCGGCCGACCCGGTCGGGGCAAACTCGGGAACGCCGAGGATCGTGACCCGCGCCGGAAGGTGCTGCACGACGACCGGCCACCGCTCCGCCCAGCCCGCCGTAGATGCTGGCTTCCTCGGCGGTGACGATCCCCCCCCCCCCCCCGTCTCGGCGGACGCGGCCACCACGTCCAACGGCTTCACCGTGGGCATCGAGACGACCCGGGCCTGGATCCCCTCCGCGGCGAGCTGCTCGGCCGCGGCCAGGGCCCGCCACAGCACCGTGCCGTTGCTCATCAGCGTCACGTCCGTGCCCTCCCGGAGCGTGACCGCCCGACCTGGGACGAAGGTGTCGTCGCTCGGGTAGACCTCGGGCACGGCCATCCGGCTGACCCGGATGAAGGCCGGCCCGTCGGTCTCGGCGGCCCAACGCATGGCGCTGGCGGTCTCGACGGGGTCGGCCGGCACCACGATGGTCATGTTGTCGATCGCCCGCAGCCAGGCGATGTCCTCGATCGAGTGGTGCGTGGGACCGAGCTCCCCGTACGCCATGCCCGGGCTCATCCCGCAGAGCTTGACGTTGCGGTTGGAGTAGGCCACGTCGGCCTTGATCTGCTCCAGCGCGCGGGCGGTGAGGAAGCAGGACGCGGCGGAGACGAACGGGATCCGGCCCCCGTTGGCGAGCCCGGCGGCAACCCCCAACCATGTCCTGCTCGGCGATGCCGACGTTGATCAGCCGGTCCGGGAAGGCCTTCTTGAAGGCGTCGAGCTTGCTCGACCCCACCGAGTCGTTCACCACGCCCACGATGCGGCGGTCGGCCTGGGCCAGCTCGGCCAAGGTGGCCACGTAGGCGTCCCGGCAGTCGAAGCGGGGCTGGTCGAGGGTGGAGGCAACCCCCGTGACGGTGTCGGTCATGCCTGCGGCCCTCCGATGCCGGTCTGCGTGCTGAGCTCGGCGACGGCCTGGTCGAGCTGAGCGGCCGAGGGGACCTTGTGGTGCCAGGCGAGGTTGTTGCTCATGTAGGAGATCGGGTGTCCTTTATGGGTGTGGGCGATGACGAACGTGGGCCTGCCCGGCCGGAACGGCACGGCGGACAAGACGTCCAGCAGCTCGCCGTGGTCGTGCCCGTTGACCTCCACCACCGCGAACCCGAAGGCGGCGGCCTTGGCGTCCAGCGGGTCGAGGTCGTTGGTCTCCTGGGTGGTCGCCCCCTGCTGCAGCCGGTTGCGGTCCACGATCACGGTGAGGCGGTCGAGCTGGTGGTGGGAGGCCGCCATCATGGCCTCCCAGTTGCTGCCCTCCTGGAGCTCGCCGTCGCCCACCAGCACGTACGTTCGGCGGCGCGAGACGTCGAGCTTCGCCGAGATGGCGTGGCCGACCGCGATCGGCAGCCCGTGCCCGAGCGGTCCCGTGTTGGCCTCGATCCCGGCGACCTTGGTCCGGTTGGGTGCCCGTTGAGCCTGGACAGGGGCTTCAGGAAGGTGGCCAGCTCCTTGACCGGCAGGAAGCCGAAGGCGGCCAGCGTGGTGGAGAGGGCTCCGGCCACGTGCCCCTTGGACAGGATGAAGGGGTCGCGCTCGGGGTTGTCGACGGTGTCCGGGGTGACGTCCAGGACCGCTCCGTAGAGGGTGGCCATATGTCGATCGCGGAGAAGTCGCCGCCGATGTGGCCAGCCCCTGCGTAGTGCACGAGCTTGACGTCCTGGATGCGGATCTGGCGGGCGGCCTCGGCGATGTGGGCGATGACCTCCGCCCGGCCGGCGTGGGGGTCGAGCCGGGAGAAGACGGGCATGGTGGCGTGCTCGGGGGCGAGTGCCGTCACGGGGTCTCCTCCGGGCGGTCGGTGGCCTCGGCCATGGAGCTGAGCAGCACCTTCTGGACCAGCCCCTGCGCGGCGAGGGCGTCATGGTTGGTCTGCGCCACCGGCGCTGGGCTGGCAGGACCGTCGGACCGCTGACTGGTGTGCGCGGCAGATGACCGACGAGGCCGAGGAGCTGGTCGTGACCCGGACCGGCCTGCGGGTCGACCCCATGTTCTCGGCGCCGAAGATGGCCTGGCTGCTGCGTCACGCCGGGCCCGAGGTCGAGCGGTCCGACATCATGCTCGGCACCGTCGACGCCTGGCTGGTCTACCGCCTGACCGGCGGGATGCGGTGCGTCTGCGAGGCGGGCAACGCCTCGCGCACCCTCCTCTTCGACCTGGAGCGACTCGGCTGGTGCGACCGGCTGCTCGAGCTGTTCGAGATCCCCGGCCAGGTGCTGCCGGAGGTGCTGCCGTCTCAGGCGGAGTTCGGTCGGACCCGAGGGGTCCCCGGCCTCCCGGACGGGATCCCGATCAAGGCGGTCCTCGCCGACTCGCACGCCGCCCTGCTCAGCCAGGGGGGAACCGGTCCGGGGGTGACCAAGGCGACCTACGGGACCGGCACCTCGGTGATGACGCCCACCCAGGGCTTCAGCGGGGAGAGGTCGCCGGTGCCGACCACGCTGGCGTGGCTCCTGGATGAGCCCCGGTACGCCCGGGAGGGCAGCATTCTCTCCTCCGGATCGACCCTGGTCTGGACCGCCCGTCTCCTCGGGCTGGAGGTGGCCGACGTGTCATGCTGGCTGCGTCCGTACCCGCCACCGACGCCGTCACCCTGGTGCCCGCGTTCACCGGCCTGGGCGCACCACCCTGGTACCGCGGGCTCAGTGCCAGTCTCTCGGGTCTGAGCTCGGGCACTGGTCGCGCCCAGGTGGCGCGAGCGGCGGAGGCCGTCGCCCATCAGGTCTGCGACATCATCGACGTCGTCCGGCACGAGGGCGTGCCGGTCGAGACCGTCCGCGCCGACGGCGGCGCGTCCGTCTCCACCCTGGTGATCAGGTCCAGGCCGACCTGCTGGGACTGCCCGTGGAGATCTCAGAGGTCCCGGAGCTGTCGGCCCTGGGCGCGGCCTCGCTGGGGTGGCGGTCACTGGGCGAGGCCGGAAGCTGGGCCGACACCCGACCTACCCACCGCCTGGACCCGCAGCTCGACCAGGCGTCCCGCCAGGAGCAGCGGGACCGGTGGCGTGATGCCGTGGGCTCGGGGTGGCTCGGGGCCCCGTACAGGGTAGAAAGGAACCCAGCTGGCGACAGGAGGGACCCACCCATGCCAGCACCGGGGACCGGGGGCGCGAGACTGGCATCGGACAGTCAGGTCCGGCTCATGACCAAGGTCGCCCACCTCTACTACGACCGCGGAATCCGTCAGGCCGTCATCGCCGAGACCCTTCACCTGTCGCAGGCCCGCGTGTCCAGGCTGTTGAAACGGGCCGGGGAGACCGGCATCGTCCGGACCGCCGTCGTGGTCGCCGCCGGGGTGCACACCGATCTCGAAGAGGCCCTCGAACAGCGGTACGCGCTGCGCGAAGCGGTCGTGGTCGACGCCGACGGTGACGAGGAGGACGTGCTCGCCGCGCTGGGCTCGGTCGGAGCCGGCTATCTGGAGGCCACCCTGACCGGAGGCGAACGGCTCGGCATATCGTCCTGGAGTGCGACCCTGCTCGCCGCCGCCGACCGGATGCGGCCGTTCCGGGTCCCCGGTGCCGACAGCGTCATGCAGCTCGTGGGCGGGGTCGGCGTGGCGGCGGTGCAGGCCAAGGCCAACCGGCTGCTCGACAACCTCGCCCAGCTCATCGGGGCAAGCCCGACGTTCGTGCCGGCCCCGGGCCTGGTCGGCTCCGCCGATGTCCGGGCCGGGCTGCTGCAGGACCCGGCGATGGAGACGATCGGCGCCGAGTGGCAGCTCCTGACCATGGCTCTGGTCGGCATCGGCAGCCTGCAGCCGTCCCAGCTGCTGCTGGACAGCGGCAACGCCGGCGGCCCGGCCGAGCAGCAGATGCTGCGAGCGGCCGGCGCGGTGGGTGACGTCTGCAACCGGTTCTTCGACGCGGCCGGCGTCCTGGTGCCGAGCGAGCTCGACCGCCGCGTCGTCGGGATCGACCCGGCCGGCTACCGGGCGATCCCCTACCGGGTCGGGATCGCGGGCGGCAGCCGCAAGCACGCGGCCATCCGGGCTGCGCTCCTCGGCGACTGGGTCAACGTGCTCATCACCGACGTGGGCACGGCGACAGCGCTGCTGTCACCGGGATAGCCGGAGCCCGGTCCACCCTGGCTACCGACCTCTCCGGGAGGAGTCTCAGCTGTACGCCTCAGCCGAAGATGTCGGCAACGCCTCAGCCGGAGGTGTGGGCGACGTCTCAGCCGTACGTCTGCTCGTCGCTGAACAGGCTGCTGACCGACTCCCCGGCGTGGATCCGGTGCACCGCCTCGGCGAACAGCGGTGCGACGGACCGGGTGACGATGTTGGGCAGCTGCTTCTCCGGAGGGAGCGGCACCGTGTTGGTGGTGACGATCTCGGCGATGTCGGGCTCCTGCTTGAGTCGCTCGATCGCCTGGCCCGTGAAGAGCCCGTGCGTGCAGGCGATGGAGATGCTCTGCGCCCCCTCGGCCCGCAGGACGCGAAGCAGCTCGATGATCGACCCCGCCGTGGCGATCTCGTCGTCCAGGACGATGACGTTCCGGCCGGCCACGTCCCCCACGATGCGGTCGATCACCACCCGGTCGTCGGCCAGACGCTGCTTCGACCCGGCCGCGACGGGAAGCCCGAGGTTACGGGCGAACTCGGTGGCCACCTTGGCGTTCCCGAGGTCCGGGGAGACCACCACCGTGTTGCTCAGGTCCTGACGGCGGAAGTGGGCGGCCAGCTCGAGGACGGCGCTGAGGTGGTCGACCGGGACGGAGAAGAAGCCATGCACCTGGGGGGCGTGCAGGGCCATGGTCAGGACCCGGGTCGCCCCGGCGGCGGCCAGCATGTCCGCGACCAGCCGACCGCCGATGGAGATCCGGGGGGCGTCCTTCTTGTCCGAGCGGGCGTACGCGAAGTGCGGGATGACGGCGGTGATGTGGCCGGCGGAAGCGCCGCGCGCGGCGTCCAGCATCAGCAGCAGCTCGAACAGGTTCT
>JBBQAB010000064.1:0-9651 GCA_038198385.1 Propionibacteriales bacterium | reverse complement strand
TTTCCGGCGGGGGCCCCCCCGCCGGGCCCCCCGGCGCGGTCGGGGGGTCCGCGGAGCCCCGGGCGCGGTCCGCGACGTTCGGGCCCCCGCGGCAGGCCCGCCGCCGGCCCTGCCCCGCGGGGGGCTGGCCGGACGCTGTACGGCACCGGTCGCGCGCCCAGGAACGCGCTGGTGCCCCGGTCGCCTACGACCAGCCCGGTCAGCCCGTCCGTCCGGTCATCCTCCGGTGAGCCCGGGGTTAGCCCCGTCGGCGGGTCAGCAGCTGCAGTTCGATCAGCAACCGGCCTGCGGGGTCATCGAGCCGGATGTCGAGGATCTCCTCGGCCCGCCGCAGCCGGTAGCGCAGCGTGTTGGGGTGGACCTGCAGCTCGGATGCGGCCTGCCGGACGTCACCGAACTGGACCAGATAGGTCTCCACGCTCTTCCGCATCGAGGCGTGGTGACGCTCGTCGTAGTCCAGCAGCGTCTGCACCCGCGGGTCCCGCAGCTCCGGGTGGGCCGCCAGCAGGTCCAGGATCTCGCCGAGCAGCACCGGCGTACGGCTGTCGGCGAGGGTCGTCACCACGTCGGCGCCGCTGGTCCCGTCCAGCACCCGGTCGACCTCGATCCGGGCCGCGGCCACGTCGTCCAGGGTGGCCACGGGAGCCGCGACGGCGGCCCGCAACCGCGTGTCGCTGTGGGCCCGGACCCGATCGACCACGCTCCGCGCCCAGGACGTGACCGAGGCCGGGGTCGAGGCCCGGGGGATCAGCACATAGCTGCGGCCCCCGATCGTGGTCACGAGCGAGTCGCGGGCGAACGCGCTCGCGTGCAGGCGGAGGACCCCCGAGACCTCGCCCATCCCGGCCGGGGCGGTCCCCACCCGGACGAACCCCACCACGACGGCCGGTCCCGTGGTCGGGATGCTGAGCGACGCCGCAAGGGAGGGGACGTCCACCCCGCCGCCGCGGGCCCCGAGCAGCCGCTGGATCTGCATCGCCTCGTTGGAGGGCGCGTTCAGGGACCGTGCGATCAGCCGGGCCGCGACCGCGGTCGCCCCGCGCAGGACGGCGTCGGCGTCGACGGCGAGGGGGCGGCGACCCTCCTGGACCCAGATCGTGCCCAACGTGGTCGCTCGGACCGGCAACCCGTCCGCGGGTCGGGGCTCGGCCACCGGCCGGATGGCGGCCACCAACCGACGACGCATGCCGAGACTCTCGTCTGCGGGAACCTCGACCACCTCCTCGCCCCGCCGCAGCCGGTCGAAGACCCCCCACTCGCGCAGCCGCCGAAGGTAGTCCGCCGGTCCCTCCCGACCCAGGATGGACAGCTTCCGCAGCTCGTCCGCCGCGTCGTCGGAGGCTGAATAGGCGAGCACGTGCGAGCGATCGTCCTCGATGCTGACCATGCCTCCGCTGAGGGCGGCCACGGTGTGGGCCAGCCCGAACAGGTCGGTGTCGGCTCCGAACAGGCCCTGGGTCCCCGACCTCATGTCGCTGCGTCCCAGCGACTGCTCGAGCACACCCCGTACGGTGCCCAGCAGGGTCTCGGTCCGGGCCTGGGCGTGCACCCCGACCAGCGCCACCCCGACCGCCGTGGCCGCCGGCGGGAGCAGCCGGGACCCGGGGCCGGCCTTGGTCAGCACCGCCCGCGGGCGCAGCGCCGGGTCCACCGACCCCAGCCGGCGGAGCCACTGCAGGGCGGCGGTCTCCCCGGCCCCGACCAGCAGGCAGAGGTCAGCCGTGGGGACCGGGGTGTGCTCGTCGGCCGCAAGGTCGTCGCCGTCGAGCAGCACCACCGACGCGATCCCCACCTCGACCCCGGCGGGGGCGACCGCCAGCTCGACGAAGGCCGAGCCGAGGGCCCGGAGGAGAACGTCGAGGGTCACCCCGACGGCGGTGACCGCCGTCGCCGCCAGCCGCGTACGAGGATCCGGCTCGGTCACCGGCCGACCTCCTTGGTTGTGCAGCTGGACAAAGAGCGAGCCCAGATTCTAGCCGTGGGGACAGACAAAGATGGAGCCGGGTGGCGTTGACTGGGCACAGCGATCGCCGTACCCGCCTCGCCCCGTACGACCTGATGGAGGACCACGATGGACGCCGTGACCCAAGTGCCCACCCCTGTGAACGAGACGGTGCACGACTATGCGCCCGGCAGCCCCGAGCGCGCACGGCTGCGGACCCGGCTGGGCGAGCTCGCCGCCCGCCCGACCGAGATCAGGCAGGTCATCGGCGGTCGTCACCGGCACGCGTCGGGTCCGGTCGAGAACGTGGTCCAGCCGCACCGACACGCGTCGGTGATCGGCTCGTACGCCAACGCCACCCACAGTGACGTGGCCGAGGCCATCGAGGCCGCGACCAATGCCGCGCCGGCCTGGCGCGACCTCCCCTTCGACGAGCGGGCCGGGGTCTTCCTGCGGGCGGCCGACCTGCTCGCGGGCCCGTGGCGCGAGACGCTGGCCGCGGCGACCATGCTCGGTCAGTCCAAAACCGCCTACCAGGCCGAGATCGACACCCCGTGCGAGCTGATCGACTTCTGGCGCTTCAACGTCTCCTTCGCCCGCCAGATCCTGGCTGAGCAGCCCGTGTCGGGCCCGGGGGTCTGGAACACCGTCGAGTACCGCCCGCTCGAGGGCTTCGTCTACGCCATCACCCCCTTCAACTTCACCGCCATCGCCGGCAACCTGCCCACCGCGCCAGCGCTGATGGGCAACACGGTCATCTGGAAGCCGTCGCCGACCCAGGCCGTCGCGGCCTACCTGACCATGCAGCTGCTGGAGGCGGCGGGGCTGCCCGCGGGGGTCATCAACCTCGTGCTGGGGGACGGGCCGATGGTCTCCGAGGTCGCGCTGGCCGACCCCCGGCTCGCGGGCATCCACTTCACCGGGTCCACGGCCACCTTCCAGCGGCTGTGGCGCGAGGTCGGCGCCAACATCAGCAGCTACCACGCCTATCCGCGGCTGGTGGGGGAGACCGGGGGCAAGGACTTCGTCGTGGCCCACAGCTCGGCGGACCCGGAGGTGCTCACCACCGCGATGATCCGCGGCGCTTTCGACTACCAGGGCCAGAAGTGCTCGGCCGCCTCGCGCGCCTTCGTGCCCCGGTCGCTGTGGTCGGCGATGGGCGAGGACTTCATCGACAAGGTGTCCGCCCTGACCTACGGCGACGTGACCGACCTGTCGAACTACGGCGGTGCGGTCATCGACCAGCGCGCCTTCGACCGCAACGCCGCGGCCATCGACCGGGCCAAGGCGACCCCGGGCATCACGATCCCGGCGGGTGGGACCTACGACGACTCTGAGGGTTACTTCGTGGCCCCGACCGTGCTGCTCGGCGACGACCCCACCGACGAGGCCTTCACCACCGAGTACTTCGGTCCGATCCTCTCGGTCCACGTCTACGACGACACCAAGCCGGGGGCTTACACCGAGACCCTGCGTCAGGTCGACGCCGGATCGGCGTACGCCCTCACCGGTGCGGTGATCGCGACCGACCGGGCGGCCGTCCAGGAGGCGCACGCCGAGCTGCGGTTCGCGGCCGGCAACTTCTACATCAACGACAAGCCGACCGGCGCCGTCGTGGGGCAGCAGCCGTTCGGGGGCGCCCGCGCTTCGGGCACCAACGACAAGGCCGGCTCGCCCCAGAACCTGCTCCGCTGGACCTCCGCCCGGACCATCAAGGAGACGTTCGTGCCGCCGCGCCACCACCGCTACCCGCACCAGGCCGCCGACACCACCTCGACCGGGTCGGAGTCCTGATGGGCCCCGCGGTGCTCAGCAACCCGCTCCGCCCCGTCCTGCTCGCGGCGGCCCGGTCGCCCCGGCTGGAGCGCACGGTCAGCCGCAGTGGTCTGACCAAGCGCCTGGTCACGCGGTTCGTGCCCGGTGCCGCGGAGTCCGCCGTGGTCGGTGCGGTCGGTGACCTGCTGGGATCGGGTCGTTTCGTCTCGGTGGACTACCTGGGGGAGGACACCACCGACGCGGCCCAGGCCGAGGCGACCGTCCAGGCCTACCTGTCCCTGCTCAAGGCGTACGGCCAGCTCCACGCCCCCGAGGTCGAGGGGGTGGAGCCGCTGGAGGTCTCACTCAAGCTGTCGGCCCTGGGGCAGTCGCTGCCCGAGGTGGGCCGGGCCTTGGCCCTGGCCAACGCCCGCACCGTCTGCCTGGCCGCGTACGCCGTGGGGGCGTGGGTCACCGTCGACGCCGAGGACCACACCACGACCGACTCGACGCTGTCGATCGTGCGCGAGCTCCGGGAGGAGTTCCCGCACCTGGGCACCGTGCTGCAGGCCTACCTGCGCCGGACCGAGCAGGACTGTCGCGACCTGTCGGGCCCGCACTCGCGGATCCGGTTGTGCAAGGGGGCCTACGCCGAGCCCGCCTCGGTCGCCTTCCAGCGGCCTGCCGAGGTCGACGCGTCCTACCTGCGTTGCCTCGAGGTGCTGATGCAGGGGCAGGGCTACCCCATGGTGGCCTCGCACGACCCGCAGATGATCAAGGCCGCGCAGACCTTGGCCACTGCGAACGGCCGCGGCGTGGGCGACTACGAGCTGCAGATGCTCTTCGGCATCCGCGACGACGAGCAGCGCCGGCTGGTGGCCGCGGGCCACCACGTCCGGGTCTACACCCCGTACGGCGACCAGTGGTACGGGTACTTCATGCGACGGCTCGCCGAGCGGCCCGCGAACATCGTGTTCTTCCTCCGCTCCCTGGTCAGCACCCGGTAGCCGACCCGGGGACCAGGGGCCGGCGGACGCATACAGGTGCAGCGTTCCGCGCGATCCCCTCCCGACCTCACGGAACCGCGAGCAGCCCGACGTGGGCATCCTGAGGTTCGCCGCCTCCGGGCGTGCGCCGACGCGCCTGGCTGAGGGCACGTACGCGGGCCTGGTGGTCGGCTAGGGCCCCGCCGACCCGCATGAACCGGGTCGGCACAATCTCGCTGCCGTCCTGATTCGGCGGGGGCTGTTGCGGTATCGTGCGACGTGGTGGTTCCACCTCGCTCGGGGCAACGCGAAGGTTCACGTGATGAGCATCCTGTCCCGGCCCCGACCCCTGTGGGGGGCGTTCGGTCTGTCCCGTCGTGCGACGTACGTGGCGGCCGTGTGGCTGGTCGTCACGCTGGTGGTCAGCACCCTCGTATCGGTCGAGGGCGGGAACACCCGGGGCAGCGCCGCGGTCGGTAACGTGGCCATGCTGGCCTCTCTGGTGTTCAGCGTTCTGGCCTGCACCCGGGCGGCCCTCCGGCGGACCAGGTCAAGCCGGTCCTGGGCGCTGCTGGCGCTGTCGATGTTCCTCGGCCTGGCCGGCCAGCTCTTCTACACCTACGACGCGCTGCAGGGGGTCAACGCCCCGACGGCCGGCTGGCTGCAGGCCATCAGCTATCTGGGCTACTCCGTTCCGCTGATCGCCGCTCTCTTCGTCTTCCCGAAGCCCCCCAGCCGCCTGATCTCCCGCTTCCGGATCGTACTCGACGCCGTGGTCATCACGGCGGGCGTGGTGCTGGTCAGTGAGGCCACCGTGCTCCGGCTGGTCCGCGACAGCGCGGACCTGCGCTCGATGTCGGGCTGGATGGGGCTGGCCTACCCGATCACGGACGTGGCCATCTGCTCGGTGCTGTTCACCCTGGGGATGCGTCAGCGCCACGGTGACCGGGCCATCTGGGGCTGCCTCGGCCTCGGTCTGGTCCTTCTTGTGGTCACCGACAGCCTCTACGTCCGGCTGGCTGCCGAGGGTTTGACGAACCTGACCGGTTCACCGCTGGTCGCGGGCTGGATCGCGGCCCCGGTCCTGATCGGGCTGTCCTCCTCCATCTCGCCGTCCCCGAACACCCGGTCCCCCCGCAACCCTGCGCTGCTCGCCCAGCTCGTGCCCTACCTCCCCGTTCTGGGTGCGATGGTCGTCCTCGGGTCGGGTACGGCCCGGCAGGACCCCTTCTTCGTCATCGGCGGCGCCGTGCTGCTGCTGGCCGTCGCGGTCCGTCAGGTGATGATCGTGTGGGAGAACGTGACCTTGACCCAGGACCTCGAGGCCAAGGTCGCCGCCCGGACCGCCGACCTCGCGACCATGGGCTCCATCGTCACGTCCTCGGCCGATGCGGTGGTCGGTGTCTCCACCGACAGCCTGGTCACGGCCTGGAACCCGGCGGCGGAGCGGCTGTACGGCCACCGCAGCGAGGACGTCCTGGGTCGCCCCTTCACCTTCTTCCCCGCGACGGGGGTCGAGCGTCTCCGGGCCCTGCTGGAGGACGCTCGGCGCGGAGTGCGGCTGAACGCGTACGAGGTGGACTACCACCACCCCGACGGCACCGCGATCCCGGTGGCCGTCACCGTCTCGCCGGTGGTGTCGGAGGGCCAGGTGTGCGGCATCTCCCTCTTCGGTCAGGACATCACCGAGCGCCGGGCGGCCGCCCGGATGCTGGAGTCCGCGCGTCAGGAGGCGCTGGAGTCGTCCCGGCTGAAGTCGGAGTTCCTGGCGACCATGAGCCACGAGATCCGGACCCCGATGAACGGGGTCATCGGGCTCACGTCCCTGCTGCTGGACAGCGAGCTCGACGAGACTCAGCGTCAGTACGCCGAAGGCGTCCGCGGGGCGGGGGAGGCTCTGCTGTCGGTCATCAACGACATCCTCGACTTCTCCAAGCTGGAGGCCGGCAAGGTGGTCCTGGACCCGGTCGACTTCGACCCGCGGGGTCTGGTTGACGACGTCGGCGCCCTGCTTGCCCCGGCGGCGTCGTCCAAGCAGCTCGAGCTCATCGCCTACTGCCTGGCCGAGGTGCCCACCGGGGTGTTCGGCGACCCCGGTCGCATCCGTCAGATCCTTCTCAACCTCGCCTCGAACGCGGTCAAGTTCACCGCGAGAGGTGAGGTCGCGGTCAAGGTGACGGCGGTCGCTGCCCCCCAGGGCGAGGCGCGACTGCGGTTCGAGGTCACCGACACCGGCATCGGGATCGAGGCCGCGGACCAGTCCCGGCTGTTCGAGTCGTTCTCGCAGGCCGACGCCTCCACCACCCGCCGTTTCGGGGGCACCGGGCTGGGTCTGGCCATCTCCCGCAGTCTGGTCGAGGTGATGGGGGGCTCGATCGGGGTCGAGAGCGAGGTGGGGGTCGGCAGCACCTTCTGGTTCGAGGTTCCGCTGCCGCTGGCCGCGTCCCGGGCCGAGGCCACGCCCGGGAGCGACCTGCTGCACGACTTGCGGGTGCTGGTCGTCGACGACAACGCGACCAACCGGACCATTCTGGACGCGCAGCTCCGCGCCTGGCGGATGCATCCCGAGCTCGTGGAGGATGCCGCGTCCGCTCTGGCCCGCCTGACGGAGCGGGCCGAGGAGGGGCGCCCGTTCGACTTGGCCCTGCTGGACATGGTGATGCCCGGCGTCGACGGTCTGGAGCTGGCCGGTCGGATCTCGACCGACACGGTCCTGGGAGACCTGCCGATGTTGATGCTGACCTCCAGCCTGCAGGTCGCCCCCGAGGTCTTCACCGCCGCCGGCATCGGGCAGTGGCTCACCAAGCCCGTCCGCAGCCAGGAGCTCTACGACAAGCTCGTGCGGTTGATGGCCCCGAGCGAGGCCGACCTCCACGAGCGCAAGCGGACCCGTCAGCATCTGCCGCCGGCCAAGGCCCCCGACCGGGGACGGATCCTGGTCGTGGAGGACAACGTCTTGAACCAGCTGGTGGCGGAAGGGGTCCTGTCGCGGCTGGGCTACCAGTCCGAGAGCGTCAACCACGGCGGCGAAGCCCTCGTGGCCCTGGAGAGCGGCACGTATGCCGCGGTCCTGATGGACTGCCACATGCCGGTGATGGACGGCTACACCGCCACCGAGGAGATCCGGCGCCGGCAGGCGGCCGGGCTGCTGGCGCCCGTCCCCGTCATCGCCATGACGGCCGGAGCTTTGGCCGACGACCGTGACCGCTGCCTCCGGGCGGGGATGGACGACTACGTCTCCAAGCCGGTCAACTTCGAGGCGCTGGAGGTGACGCTCGCCCGCTGGACCGGGCGCCCCGACGCCGGGCACGGGTCGGCACCGGCCCCGGTTCCCGCCGCGACGACCGATGTGCTCTGGTCGGTCGCGACCCTGGACGGCACCCGGCTGGCCGATCTGGCCGACCTGCGGGGAGCCGACGGCTCCAGCATGCTCGACGTCATCGTGGAGACCTTCCTGGAGCGCAGCACGAACCGTCTGCAGGCTCTGCGGCAGGCGACTTCGGCGGGCGACGCGCTCGAGCTGTCCGAGGCCGCCCACGAGCTGAAGGGCACGTCGGCCACGATCGGGGCCGACCGGGTCGCCGAGCTGTGCGGCATCTTCGAGCGGGCGGCGCGCCAGCACGGCGCCGTGCCGGCCCCGGCGGCTCTGGACCGGTTGGCGGTCGAGCTGGACCGCGCCGCCGAGGCGCTCGCCCAGCTGAGCCCGGTGGGCCTCCGGTAGCGACGAGCTCCGGCAGCCCGGAGCGGCCGGAATCCTCAACCTCCGGTGGGGTTCGAGCTCGGCTGCTAATTTTGATCGCGTGGGCGTCGCTCCACGGCTCTGAACAAACCTCGGGCTCGGGGCTCGACGACGGAAGTGACCTCAGCTGTGCCCCCTGCGCATGTGATCCCTGTTCTCCGGGCCATTGGAGGTGGCACCACCTCCTTGGCCGCCTTCCACCGGGCGCTCATGCTGCTGGGGATCGGTGAGAACAACCTGGTCCGTCTCTCCAGCGTCATCCCGCCCGGCTGGCACGTCGACCCCTCGGGTGCGACGCCGGCCCCGACCGGCGGCTGGGGGGACCGGCTCTACTGCGTCTACGCCGAGCAGCGCACCTGCACCCCGGGCGAGGAGGCGTGGGCCGGCATCGGCTGGATCCAGCGCGTCGACGGCCAGGGTGGTCTGTTCGTTGAGCACGAAGGCGGGAGCGAGGCCTTCGTCCGAGACGCCATCACCAAGAGCCTGACCGACATGGCAGGCCGCTACGACGTCGAGTTCGAGGCGCCGGAGTGCGTGGTCAGCGGCGTGCACTGCACGGGCGAGCCGGTCTGTGCGCTGGTTGTCGCGCCCTACCAGTCCGCCCCCTGGACCAGCGCCCACTAACCGACCGGGCCCAGAACAGCAGCAGAGCCCGCGCGAGCCCGTACGCCACGGCCTGCGGCTCCGGGCCGTCGCCGGTTCACGGGACCGGGTGCTGCACCCAGACGCCCGGCTCCCGGTAGACCGCAGAGTCGCACTCCTGGTCCACCCGCAGGGGAGCCAGACCGTCGGTGATGACGAAGTCGCCGCTGCCCGGGAACGGCTGGTCGACCCACTGCTGCCAGTCACCCACACTGGCGGTCACGGTGAGCGATTGCGGAGCCGCACCGAGCACTTGGGCCCCCAGGCGGACGTGGTGGCGCACCCAGGGGTCGAAGCTCTCGCCCTGCGGGGTCCGCCACCCCAGGTAGCGGTCGATGGAGGTCAGGGGGTAGCGCGCCTTGAGCAGCGGCCGTACCGGCGAGACCAGCACCCCCGACCCGACCGCGGCGGCCGCGGACCGGAGCCCGCGGACCAGACGCACGGCGTGGCCGCGCCCGGTGGCCCGCCGGGCGACGGTGAGCGACCAGGCACAGGTGGCCTCGCCGGACCCCGTACGCGCCTCCGAGCTGCGGGCCAGGACCTCGTCGCGCCCGCTGGGCAGGCCGGCCACGGTGCCGTCCCAGGCG
>JBBQAB010000063.1:0-4501 GCA_038198385.1 Propionibacteriales bacterium | reverse complement strand
GCGGCCGCTCCCACCCCGACGCCGACGCCTACCCCGACACCCCCGCCCACCCCCACCCCGACGCCCACGCCCACCCCCACGGCAACGCCCACCCCTACGCCGACGGCAACGCCCTCACCCAGCCCGACGGCCTACAAGGCGGTCACGGCCTCCCGGCTGCTGGACACCCGGACCGGCACCGGAGCGCCGAGTATCGGCGCCCTGGCCGGGGGCAGCACCGTCGAGGTCACGGTGGGAGGACGCGGCGGGGTCCCGGCGACCGGCGTCGCGGCCGTGGTGCTGAACCTGACCGCGGTGGCCCCGCCCCGCTCCGGCTACCTCACCGTGTACCCGGCGGGCGAGGCGCGGACGAGCGCCTCGACCGTCAACTACCGGGCCGGCCAGACCGTGACCAACAACGTGATCGTCAAGATGGGGACCGGCGGGAAGGTCGTGGTCTACACCCCCCGGACCTCCGACGTCCGGCTCGACGTCCAGGGCTACTTCCCCACCGGAGCGGCTTACACCGCACTCAGCCCGCAGCGTCTGCTGGACACCCGTAACGGCACCGGGACCACCGGCGGCATGCTCGCCGCGGGGACCGGCCTGGACCTGCAGGTGACCGGCCGGGGCGGGGTCCCGACCAGCGGTGTGGGCGCGGTGGTCCTCAACCTGACCGTGACCCAGACCGCGGGGCCGGGCTACGTCACCGCCTACCCCACCGGACAGGCTCGGGAAACCGCGTCCTCGCTCAACTACGCCACCAACCAGTCGGTGGCCAACGGGGTCATCGTCAAGGTCGGGACCGGCGGCAAGGTGGCGTTGTGGAGCCCGACCGGCACCCACTTGATCGCCGACGTCCAGGGCTGGTTCCCGACCATCTCCGACCTCACCGCCCTGGTCCCCAGCCGGCTGCTCGACACCCGGAACGGGACCGGCACCACACCGGGGATCGTGGCAGCTGGAGGTCAGGTCGACCTGCTGGTCCTCGGCCGGGGGGGCGTGCCGACCAGCGGGGTGGCGGCGGTGGTGCTGAACGTCACCAGCACCCGGTCGGCCGCCGCTGGCGCCGTGACCGTCTTCCCGATGAGCAGCCCGCGGCCCTTCCCGGTCAACCTCAACTACGACGCCTCGCAGTCGATCGCCAACCGGGTCATCATGCCGGTGGGCACCGACGGCCGGGTCTCACTCCACACCTCGGCGCAGGACCACCTGATCGCCGACGTCGTGGGGTATCTCCGCCAGTAGCGTCTCCGACGCTCCGGTCGTGGAGTGGATCGTGTCTCGTCGTCCGGAGACGATCCACTCCACCTTCCGCCGCCCGCGGGCGTGTACCCCCTACGGGTATGGGGTAGAGTTCGGACGCATCGGGGTCGGGCGATCTTAACGGGGGTGGCACGGTGGGCTATCTGGGTCTCATCGCGCTCCTGACGGCCGGGGTCCTCGGTGTGCTCGCACTCCACCTGGGGCACCGGCTCCTGGTGGGACCCGCCCTCCCTGACGTGCTGCCCTTCCTCTCCGGGGCCGAGCCGCAGGAGCACGCACTCTCCCGCTTCCACGTTCGCTGGTATCCCGCGACGCTGCTCTTCCTGGCCTTCGACGTGGAGATGCTCTTCATGTACCCGTGGGCCGTCGTGGCGGTCGGCGAGGGCTTCGGCTCGGTCGTTGAGATGTTCGGCTTCCTCCTGGTCCTGATGGTCGGCGTGGTCTGGGCCTACCGTGAGGGGGCCCTCCGATGGGTGTGAGCGCCTGGCTCGCCCGGCGGGCGGTCGCCCGCCTGCACGTGCTGGTGGTGGAGGGCCAGGGCGGCTTTCGCTCCCGGGTCGTCGCGGAGCAGGCCTGTCGGGCCCGCGGCTGGACGCTGGCCCTCTCCCCCGCCGACGCCGACGTGCTCCTGGTCTGCGGCAAGGTGGCCGACGGCACGTTCGCCGACAGCGTCGCCTCCGTCTGGGCCCAGCTGCCCGGTCCACGCGTACGGGTGGGCGCGGCCGACGCGACCGACGTGGCGGCTGCGCTCGACACCGCCGCGACGCGCTACCTCGACTCCAGCGCCCACCGCCGCGACGCGCACCGGCGCCGCGAGGACGCGACCTCCAGGGCTGCCGATGAGGGCAGCGGCGTCGGCGACATGAGCGACGGCGACATGAGCGACGGCGACATGAGCGACGGCGACATGGAGATGGAGATGGACATGTCCGGTCCGGGGGGCATCGCGCTGGCCTCGGGCGCAGAGGATCGGGACGGGCTTGAGATGGACGTCCTGCACCTCCGGCTGGGTCCGGTCCTGTCCGGCTGGCCGTCGCAGCTGGCGGTGTGGTGCACCCTGTCGGGCGACGTCGTGGTCGGAGCCGAGGTGGAGGTTCTCGGGCCCGAGACCGAGGTGGCCGACCGCAAGGCCCGCGCCGCCGTGCGCCTGGGCCGCGCCGCCGACGTGCTCGCCCTCGCCGGCAGCCTCATCGAGGCCGACCGCCTCCGTGGCTTCCGGGACCGGCTGCTCACCGCCGCCGACGGGCACCACGTCGGCGAGCTGGCGGAGGTCACCGCCCGGTTGCGCCGATCCCGGACCCTGCGCTGGTCGCTCCGCGACCTGGGCCGCGTCGACGCCGTGACACTGGCGGGTCACGGCCTGCCGGACACTCTCGCGGGCGACGTCCGGGACCGGCTGCTGCGCCTCCTGGACCAGGCCGCTGGGGACCTCGCCGACCCCGCGGCCAACCCAGCAGCTGGGCCCGCGCCCCACCGCACGCCCGAACCCGCGCCTGATCTCAGACCCGACCGGGCGCCGGTCGCGGCCCGACCCGGCGCGCTCGACGACTTCGTCCGTCTGGGCGCGGCCCTGCCCGACCTTCTGGCCGGTACCGAGCTCGCCGGGGCCCGCCTCCTGGTAGCGAGCCTGCTGGGCCACGGCGCCGCCTCCGCCGCCGCCCGGACGAAGACCCCGGCCGGAGCCCACCGTGGCTGACGCGGGGGCGATCGGCTGGAGCGTGGTCGGAGCGGCCCTACTGCTGGGCCTGGTGCTTGTCGTCCTCGGTCTGGGTGCGGCGGCCCTCGACGGGTCCACGGTGGCCCGGGCCGCCGGCCTCCCGGCCCACCGGGGGCTGGCCAACCCCGTGGCCGAGACAGCCCGCCTGCTCCGCCAACAACGACGGACGACGCTCGCCGCCGACCGGCTCCTGTGGCGGATCGGCGGCGGCGGCCTCCTGCTCGTGCCGCTCGTCCTGGTCGCGGTGCTCCCCCTCGGAGCCCTGACCGTCTTCGACTCGTCGGTCGGCCTGGTCTGGCTTAACGCCGCCGACGTCCTCGTCTGGGCGCTGGTCTGGCTGCTGGGCTGGGGGCCCAACGCGGCGTACGGGCTCATCGGGGGCTACCGGTTCGTCGCCCAGGCCCTGGCCTACGAGCTGCCGCTCATGTTCGCCCTCACCGCTCCCGCGGTCGGCGCGCAGAGCCTGCGGCTGAGTGACATCGTCACCGCCCAGCAGGGCCTGTGGTTCGTGGTCTGGATGCCGGCCGCGTTCGTCGTCGTCTGCGTCGGGATCCTCGGGTTCGCGGTCTGGGGCCCACTCGCCCCCGCCGCGGGCGCCGACCTGGCCGGCGGCGTCCTGGCCGAGCTGTCGGGACCGGACCGGCTCGTGGTCCAGGCCGCGCGCTACCTGCTCCTGGTCGCGGGCTCGGGCTTCGCGGTCACGCTGTTCTGGGGCGGCACCGCGGGACCGGTGCTGCCCAGACCGGTCTGGCTGCTGCTCAAGACCGTCGTCCTGACCTCGGTCCTGGTCGCCGCACGCCGCCGGGTGCCGACCTGGCGGCCGGACCGGTTCCTGGAGGTGGGCTGGCTGGTGCTGCTCCCGGTCTCGCTGGTGCAGCTGCTCGTGGTGTCCCTGGTTGCGGTGGGGAGGGGCTGAGATGCTCCAGTTGGTCATCTTCGGGCTGCTGGCCCTGGTCGCGGTGGCCTCCGGGGTGGTGGTCTTCGTCGTCGACTCGATGGCCCGGGCCACCTACGCGCTGGCCCTGTCGTTCATCGCGGTCGGGGTCGCCCTCCTGGTCCTGCACCTGCCCTACCTCGGGATCATCACCATCCTGATGATGACCATGGAGATGGCCATCATGGCGGTCTACATGGTGATGTTCATGGGGATGAACCCCGCCCTGATGCCGATGAGCATGGTGCACGGTCAGCGCCCGGCCCTGGTCGCCTCGGGCGTGCTGTTCGTGCTGCTGGTCGTCGGGATCCTGACCGTCCCCTGGCCGGTACACCGTGGCGTCGCCCAGGCGGCCACGGCGGACCTCGGCAGCTCCCTCATGGGCCCCAAGATGCTGGTGATGATGACCGTCAGCCCGGTCATGCTCGCCACCATCGTCGCCGGCCTGGTCCTGGCGTCGGCCCGCACCCGCTACGACCGGCTCGGTGACGGGCTGGACCAGGAACGCCCGAGCGACCCGTTACGGGGAGGGGTCGGCCGATGACCCTCGAGCTCGTGCTGGTGGTCGCCGCGGCGCTGTTCTGCGTCGGCCTCTACGGTGCCCT
>JBBQAB010000062.1:0-3492 GCA_038198385.1 Propionibacteriales bacterium | reverse complement strand
TCGTCCCCGCCCTCGCCGGACTTGATCTCGACCAGGGTGTCGGAGGAGTCGTTGGGGTCACGCGGAGCGAGCAGCCGGGTGAGCCGTTCAACCAGCGGCCCGAGCCGGGCGTCCAGGTCGGCGGCCTCCGCGGCGAACGCCTCGTCCTCGCCGGCCAGCTCGCGGGCAGCCGCGAGATCGTCGGTCACCCGGTCGTACTCCTCCAGGGCGCGGACCACGGGGGTGAGCTCGGCGTAGCGGCGCCCGACCTTGCGGGCGCGGGCGAGGTCGGCGTGGATGGCCGGGTCGGACAGTGCCGCCTCAAGCCCGGCGAACTCCTCGCGCAGGTGCACCGCGGACTCGAACACTGTCTCCCCCTCTACCTGACGGCCTGCCGGACGACGGGCCTGGCGACCTGCGGACATGCCAGAGGCCAGGAGCCGTATGCTCCTGGCCTCGCAACGGGACTAGCCCTTCTTGGCGTAGCGCTTCTCGAAGCGGGCCACGCGACCACCGGTGTCGAGGATCTTCTGCTTGCCCGTGTAGAACGGGTGGCAGGCGGAGCACACGTCAGCCCGGAGCACGCCGGTGGGCGAGGTGCTGTGGGTCGTGAAGGTGTTCCCGCAGGTGCAGGTGACCTGGGTCTCCACGTACGTGGGGTGGATGTTCGGCTTCATGGTTTCTCCTTTGGGGTTGTGCCGGGTCGTCCCGCTGCGTCCTGACTGGACGCGGCAGCTGCGACGTGAACCGGCACCAAGGGGTTATTGTGCCGCAGTTGTTCCCGCGGCACAAAAGAGGTAACCACGCCCGGGCGGGGTTTAGTCCCGCCCGGACCTGGTCTCACTCATTGGCGGGGATGGACTTCGTGATCGCCATCAGGAACTCGCCGTTGCTCTGCGTCTTGCGCAGCCGGTCGAGCAGCATCTCCAGACCCTGCAGCCCGTCCAGACCCGAGAGGACGCGACGGAGCTTCCAGATGATGGCCAACTCCTCGCGGCTCATCAGCAGCTCCTCGCGACGGGTGCTCGAGGCGTCCACGTCGATGGCCGGGAAGATGCGCTTCTCCGAGAACTCGCGACGGAGCCGCAGCTCCATGTTGCCGGTGCCCTTGAACTCCTCGAAGATCACCTCGTCCATTCTCGAGCCGGTCTCGATCAGGGCCGTGGCCAGAATGGTCAGCGAGCCGCCGTTCTCGATGTTGCGGGCGGCCCCGAAGAACCGCTTCGGCGGGTAGAGCGCCGCCGAGTCCACGCCACCGGAGAGGATCCGGCCGCTGGCCGGGGCCGCGATGTTGTAGGCCCGGCCCAGACGGGTGATGCCGTCGAGCAGGACCACGACGTCCTGGCCCATCTCGACCAGGCGCTTGGCCCGCTCGATGGCCAGCTCGGCGACCGTGGTGTGGTCGTCGGCCGGACGGTCGAAGGTCGAGGCGATGACCTCGCCCTTGACGGTCCGCTGGAAGTCGGTGACCTCCTCCGGACGCTCGTCGACCAGGACGACCATGAGGTGGACCTCGGGGTTGTTCTGGCTGATCGCGTTGGCGATGGACTGCATGATCATCGTCTTCCCGGCCTTGGGCGGGGAGACGATCAGACCACGCTGGCCCTTGCCGACCGGGCAGACCAGGTCGATGATGCGGCCGATCATGTTCGTCGGGCCGGTCTCCAGCTTTAGCCGCTCCTGCGGGTAGAGCGGGGTGAGCTTGCCGAACTCGGGCCGGTTCTTCGCGGCCTCGGGGTCGCCGCCGTTAACGGTCTCCAGCCGGACCAGCGGGGTGAACTTCTCCTTGCGGTCGCCGTCACGGGTGCCGCGGATGACCCCGGTCACCACGTCGCCCTTGCGCAGGCCGAACTTCTTGACCATCGGGAGCGAGACGTACGCGTCCTCGTCGCCGGGGAGGTAGCCGCTCGTCCGGACGAACGCGTAGTTGTCCATCACGTCCAGGATGCCGCGGCAGGGCACCAGGACGTCGTCCTCGGAGACCACCGGGTCGGACTCGTAGCGGTCCATGTTCGGGGCGCCCCCGCGACCGCTGGTGGTCCCGCGCCGGTTCTGACGGTCCCGGCTGCGCCGACGCCGACCGCGCCGGCTTCCGCCGTCGTCGTCCCAGTCGTTGCCGTTGTCCCGGTTCGGGTTGTCGCGGTTCTGGTTGTCCCGGTTCTGGCCGCCCCGGTTCTGGTTGTCCCGGTTCTGGTTGCCCTGGCGGTCACCGCTGTCGCGGCTCTGGTTGCCCTGGCGACCCTGGTCGCCGTTCTGGTTGCCCTGGCGGTCACCGCTGTCGCGGCTCTGGATGCCCTGGCGGTCACCGCTGTCGCGGCTCTGGTTGCCCTGGCGACCCTGGTCGCCGTTCTGGTTGCCCTGACGAGCCTGGTCGCCGTTGTCGCGGCTCTGCCCCTGCTGGGCGTCGCGGTCGCTGTCGCGTCCCCGCCGGCGCCGCTCCGGCTGCCGTCCCTCGCGGGACTGCTCACCGCTGTCACTGTCGCCCGACCGGTCCTGGCTGCGACCGTTCGCGCCGGACTGCTCGTTCTCACGCCCGGTGCCGTCCTCACGGGCGGCGGTGCGGTCCTCACGGGCGACGGTGCGGTCCTCACGGGCTGGGGTGCGGTCCTCGCGGGGGTTGTCGGCCACGATGTCGCGGCGGGAGAGCTCCTCGCGAGGGGCCCGCTGCAGCTCGCTGAGGGCGGCGGCGACATCGTCGCGGTGCTCCCGGCTGCCCTCGGCACCCGTCGCGGACGGGTTCGATGCCGGCTCCGCGCCGTCAGCACGGTCGTCGCCCGGAGCGCGACGACCGCGGGCCGCGCCGGAGCTACCGGCACTGGATCCGCCAGCCGTGGAGCTGCCCCCACCGGAGCCGCCCGACTGGGCCGAGCGGATCGCGTCGATCAGCTGGCCCTTGCGCATGGCGCCCGTGCCGCGCAGGCCGAGCGAGCCGGCCAGCTGCTTGAGCTCAGGCAGAACCATGGCGTCCAGGCCTGAACCCTTACGCCTGCGGGCGCCCGACTCGGTGGTCGAGGCATCCTGCACTTCGGCGATGTCTGTCAACGTAGGTTTCCTTTCGGAACGGGCACCCCGAGGGCGCCCATCCTGGGTTCGAGGTGCACTTCACCCCGACCATGAGGTCGTTATCTAAGGTCCTCGGCACGCCGAAGAGGCAGTGCGACGAGAGTATTGATGACGGGATGAGACCGCTGGGGCTGTATCCGCGTCGCGCCTGACCTTTGAGGCGCTGCCTGGCCGGAGTCCGATTCGGTGGGCCCCCGCCTGAGTTCGCAGCGACCACCGCAGATCTACTGACCTTTTCGGCATAGCCAATGTACCACTGCTGCCCCAGTCGCGAACAGCAGGCGCCCAGGTCGGTGTGGCGTGCACCGCAGCCTCAGACCGCGACGACCGCGGCGGGCCCGCCCAGGCGCAGCGCGAGGAAGCGGAACCCGGCCGGCGCCATCTCGGCGAGCTCGACCAGGTCCGCCTCGCGGCCGAGAACCAGGACGCTCGGCCCGGCTCCGCTGATGA
>JBBQAB010000061.1:0-2215 GCA_038198385.1 Propionibacteriales bacterium | reverse complement strand
TGGTGTGGGGGCGGGCCAGGCCCGGGGGGGGTGCGTTAATCGCGGCCCCCCACACAAGGCCGCTCCCGTTGGGACCCCGGGGACCCCTGGGCAGTCGCTGGACCCCGACCCCCGGGGGCCCCATCGGGCCCCCGGGTCGTGGTGTGTCAGACAGGGGTGTGTCAGACAGGTGCGTCAAGCGTGGCCCGTCAGGAGGAGAACCCTGCCGGAGCGGAGGCCTCAGGGGGCGGTCGCGTCCCGCGCGTCGGCCCACAGGTCGACGCCGGACTCGACGGCGTAGTTGTCGATCTCCGCCAGCTCGTCGTCGGAGAAGTCCAGCCGCTGGGTGGCCGCGACGTTGTCCTCCAGCTGCTTCACCGAGCTCGCACCGATCAGGGTGGAGCTCATCCGGCTGTCGCGCAGCACCCAGGCCAGGGCGAGCTGGGCCAGGGTCTGGCCGCGGCCGGCGGCGATCTCGTGGAGGGCTCGGACGCGGGCCAGGTTGTCCTCGCTGATCTGGTCCTGCGACAGCGACTTGCCCTGGGCGGCACGCGAGTCGGCCGGCACCCCCCTCAGGTAGCGGTCGGTGAGCAGACCCTGGGCCAGCGCGGTGAAGGCGATGCAGCCGACTCCCTCCTCCTCCAGCACGGGCAGCAGTCCGTCCTCGATCCAGCGGTTGAACATCGAGTACGACGGCTGGTGGATGACCATCGGCGTCCCCAGCTCCCGCAGGATACGGGCCGCCTCACGGGTGGCCTCGGGGGAGTAGGAGGACACCCCGACGTAGAGGGCCTTGCCCGCGCGGACAGCCGCGTCGAGGGCGCCCATCGTCTCCTCGAGCGGGGTCTCGGGGTCGGGACGGTGGTGGTAGAAGATGTCGACGTAGTCGAGGTTCAGCCGGTTCAGCGACTGGTCCAGGCTGGCCGTGAGGTACTTGCGGGAGCCGTGGTCGCCGTACGGGCCCGGCCACATGTCCCAGCCGGCCTTGCTGGAGATGATGAGCTCGTCGCGGTAGGCGGCGAAGTCCTCGGTCAGGATGTGCCCGACGTTCTTCTCGGCCGCTCCGTAGGGCGGGCCGTAGTTGTTGGCCAGGTCGAAGTGGGTCACACCCAGGTCGAAGGCGCGACGCATCACCACACGCTGGGTCTCGATCGGCTTGTCGTCTCCGAAGTTGTGCCAGAACCCGAGGGAGACGGCGGGGAGCTGCAGGCCGCTGCGCCCGCAGCGGCGGTAGGGCTGGACTGAGTAGCGATTCTCATCGGCGACGTAGGACATGGCACCCACGCTACCGAGCGGGGGCCCGACCGTTGAACCCCGGGCGGGGGCAGGCCGGCCGCCCGGCTTGCGACACCTCGGCGCTGGCCGCCGGCGAGCAGACCGAGGCGGAGCCGCAGACCTCAGACGCCCGCGGCGCCGGCCTCGTGGACGTCGGGGATGCCGTCACCGTCGGAGTCGCGCCTCTCGGCCCCCTCCAGCCGGCGGTAGGTGCGGTTGCGCAGACGCAGGATGACCGCCGCGATCACAGCGGCCAGGACCGAGCCGCAGAGCACCCCCACCTTGACGTTGTCGTCCCGGGCGCTGTTGGGCCCGTACGCGAGCTCCCCGATCAGCAGCGAGACCGTGAAGCCGATCCCGGCCAGGACGGACAGACCGGTGACGTCGACCCAGCGCAGCGCGCTGTCCAGCCGGGCCCGGGTGAAGCGGGCCATCAGGTAGGTCGACCCCAGGACCCCGATGGTCTTGCCCACGACCAGCCCGGCCACGATGCCCAGGGCCACCCGGTCGGTCAGCGACGCGGCCAGACCCGAGAAACCGCCGACCGTGACCCCAGCGGCGAAGAACGCGAACACGGGCACGGCGACGCCGGTTGACAACGGGCGGATCCGGTGCTCGAAGTGCTCGGCGAGACCAGGACCGACGTCAGGACCACCGGCCGCGGCGCTCCGGAGGACCGGCACGGTGAAGGCCAGCAGGACTCCGGCCACCGTCGCGTGCACCCCCGAGGCGTGCACCAGCCCCCAGGTCGCCAGCGCCAGCGGCACGAGGAGCCAGAACGAACGCACCCGTCGCTGCACCAGGAGCCCGAAGACCGCCAGGGGCACCAGGGCGGCCAGGAGCAGGAGCGGGTGCAGCTCACGGGTATAGAAGATCGCGATCACCGTGATGGCCAGCAGGTCGTCGACCACGGCGAGGGTGAGCAGGAAGGTGCGCAGCGCCAGCGGCAGGTGGGTGCTGA
>JBBQAB010000060.1:0-3325 GCA_038198385.1 Propionibacteriales bacterium | reverse complement strand
GCTGATGGCCTCGGGTCGCGAGATCGGCCTCCGCCGGGTCTCGCTGAACTTCGCCGTCTTCCGCTCCGCCTTCGAGGAGGGGGCTCGGATCGGAGCCGGACCCGTGCTGCGGCTGTGGCGCCGGCTGCTGCTGGTCGCCTCCCGCTGGTGGCAGATCGAGTCGCTGTACCGGTCCAACGTGAAGTACCGGCCGGACTGGCGTCCGCGCTTCCTGTGCTTCGCCGAGACCCGCGACATCGCCCTGGTCGGGGCCGCGTCCGGGGTGGCGGAGGGCTTCATCGACCTGCCGGCGTTCCTCCGGCCCCCGACCGCGGAGACCCGCTCGCTGCCCGGGGCCGGTGCGCTCGGGTCCCCGACCCCGCCGCTGCCCGCCCCGCCCGCCCCGGCCACCCCGGCTCGTCGGGTGCCCGAGCAGACGCGGCAGCGGATGGCGGTCCGGCAGTCACTGCTGGACGCCGGGGTCGACCCCTACCCGCCGTCGTTCCGGCCTAGCCGGGTCGCTGCCGACCTGCGGCTGGGCGGGGTCGCGTCGGTCGCCGGGCGGGTGCTCGGGATCCGTGACCTGGGCGGGGTGCTGTTCGTCCGGCTCAGCGACTGGTCAGGGGAGAGCCAGCTGCTGCTCAGCGCGGAGGTCATCGGCCGGGCCGCCATGGACGAGTTCCGGCGGGTGGTCGACCTGGGTGACCACGTCGGGGCCGAGGGCACGATGGTCCTCTCCCGCAGCGGCGAGCTGTCCCTGGAGACCACAACGTGGCTGCTGACCTCGAAGTCACTACGGCCGCTGCCCGACAAGCACCGCGGGATCAGCGACCCGGAGACCCGGGTCCGGCAGCGCTACCTCGACCTGGCCGTCAACCCAGCGACCCGTCGGCAGCTGGCGAGCCGGTCCCGGGCGCTCCGGGCCGTCCGGGACACCCTCGACGGGCTGGGCTACCTCGAGGTCGAGACCCCGATTCTGCAGACCATCCACGGCGGGGCCAACGCACGCCCCTTCCGGACCCACATCAACGCCTACGACCTCGACCTCTACCTGAGGATCGCGCCCGAGCTCTACCTCAAGCGGCTCATGGTCGGGGGGGTGGACCGGCTGTTCGAGATCGGACGGAACTTCCGCAACGAGGGGGCCGACGCCACCCACAACCCGGAGTTCACGATGCTCGAGGCCTACCAGGCGTACGGGGACTACGTGACGATGCGGGCGGTCGCCCAGCAGATTGTGGTCACCGCCACCCGCGCGGTCACCGGCGGCACCGTCGTCCGGGGCACCGACCACGCGGGGGAGTGGCACGACGTGGACCTCGGCGAGCCGTGGCCGGTGGTGACGGTCAACGACGCGATCTCGGCCGCCGCCGGACAGCGGGTGACCGCTGACACCGGTCGCGACGAGCTGGCCCGGCTCGCGGAGAGCCTCGGCATCGAGGTGGACCCGCGGTGGACCCGGGGGGCGGTCATGCTGGAGCTCTACGAGCACCTGGTCGAGGACCGGACGGTCCGGCCCACCTTCTACACCGACTTCCCGGCTGAGGTGTCCCCGCTCACCCGTCCACACCGCGACGACGACCGGCTGGCCGAGCGCTGGGACCTGGTCGCCTTCGGGGCCGAGATCGGGACGGCCTACTCCGAGCTCGTGGACCCCGTGGTCCAGCGGGCCCGGCTGACCGAGCAGTCCCTGCAGGCCGCGGGTGGCGACCCCGAGGCGATGGAGCTGGACGAGGACTTCCTGACCGCCCTGGAGCACGCCATGCCGCCGACCGGGGGCCTGGGGATGGGGATGGACCGCCTGGTCATGATGATCACCGGCGCGTCCATCCGCGAGACGATCGCCTTCCCGCTCGTCCGTCCGCGTCAGCAGACCGTCCGGGAGCGACCGTGAGCCGACCCGTTCTCGAGCCCCCGGGCGCGGTCCCCGGTGTCGCGGCCGGCCCCGCCCCCGTCCGTCCCAGCCGGCCCCGGCCGGAGCCCAGGAGAGCCACCGTGGTCGCTGACAACCCCGCCGAGACCCCCGCCCAGAGCCTCGACCCCCGGGACAGGTCGGTCCGCTCGCTGGGCGGCCGGCTCGTGCACGTGGTCGTCCAGGAGGGGGCCGCCCCGCCGCCGGTGCTGCTGCTGGGCGGCTGCGGGGTGCCGTTCTACGCCTGGGACCCGGTCGTGGAGCGGCTGACAGACCTCCACCTGGTCCGGATGGACCGCCCGGGTCTGGTCGAGACCCCCTGGCCGGGCCGGCTGCCTACGCTGGCTGAGGAGGTGGCCACGCTGGTCGCCCTGGTGGAGGAGCTGGGCACCCCGGTGGTCGCGGTCGGGCACTCCATGGCCGGGCCGCACATCGAGGCCCTGGCCCGTCAGCGCCCCGACCTCGTGGCTGGGCTGATCCTGGTTGACGCCAGCGTGGAGTGGGAGCCCCGGACCCCCAGGTCCGGCCGGGTCTGGCTGCAGGCGGCCCGGGCGGTCCAGCAGGCGCTCCGGCTCCGGCCCTTCGCCGAGCTGGGGCCGCTGGCCGACCGGGTCCTGGTCTCGGCCCAGAGCCGCCGTCGGCGGGTGTTCGGGCCCCGGCCCGACCTGGCCAACCAGACCTACCGCAGCCCCGACGCGGTCGCCAGCGTGGTGGCCGAGCAGGCGGCGTACGACCAGCAGATCTGGGACCTGGCCCAGGTCCGGGAGCAGACGTCCTGGGCCGGCATCCCCACCGTGGTGCTGACCGCCGACGACAAGGGCTCCGACACCTGGGTCGGTTGTCAGCGACGGCTGGCCGAGTCCCTGGCCGGGCGGCACGTGGTGCTCGAGGACTCCCGGCACCTGATGATGATCGACCAGCCGGACGTGGTCGTGGAGGCGATCCGGTCGTTGCTGCCCGAGAATGTCTCCCATGGCTGACACCACATCCCTGGTCGCCGAGGTCTGGTACGGCGCGGCCCCCGACCTGAGCGCACCGGACCTCCTGGAGGCCCTGCGGGCCACCTGGCCGGACGCCGAGGTCCAGAACGGGTCGGTCACGGTGCCGCACCCGCTGCGGGCCGGCGACGGGCGGCCCCCGCTGCTGAGCGTACTGGTGCCCGGCACTCCCCTGGGCGAGAGCGGCAAGGCGCTGCCCGACATCGGGCAGACGTGGAACTGGGTCGGGGCCGAGTCCGCCCTCCTGGGCTGCCGGTCCAGCGTGCTGGTGACCGAGATGTTCCCGGCCGGCCGCGCACCCCGGGAGCGGGTGGACGCCCTGACCGCGGTGGTGGCGGCCCTGGTCGCCCACACCCGTCCGGTACTGGTCAGCTGGCCGCTCAGCCAGCGGGTGGTCAACCCGGCCGACCTGAGTGCCGGCGACCTGGACGGCGTG
>JBBQAB010000059.1:0-4702 GCA_038198385.1 Propionibacteriales bacterium | reverse complement strand
TCAATAAGCTCCGCGGACACCGCGCCGTCGCCACCCGCTACGACAAACGCGACTACATCTACCGCGGCACCACCACCGTCGCTGCCATCATGATCTGGCTCCGCGACCCCGTCACACCCCCATTACGGGACACGCCCTAGACGGCAACCTGTGCCTCCCCTCGGCGGCGCTCCTCGCCACCGCAGCCACGGAGACTGCCGCCTGAGACACAGGGTCCGAGGCAGTCGCACAATGAACTCTGTCCTGCACCGATCCGTACCGATCACCCTCAATCGGGACGCCCGGACGACCAGGAGAATCGACCGGATCTGCTTGAGGACGTTCAGAACCTGGCGGTTCGCGGTGCTGCACGAATCCGTTTGCTGAGTCGGTAGCCCTTCCACTTTGTTGGTTACATGAGCTTCGACGGCACGTGGGGTGAGCCCGGCAGCGACCCACGAGAGGCGCTTGAGCCCGGAAGGGGCGAGAAGGCCGTGCTTGCGGAGTACCTCGACCGCTACCGGATGACCTTCGAGCTCAAGTGCGAAGGCCTCAGCGCCGAGCAGCTCGCCACTCGTTCAGTTCCACCGTCGACGATGTCGCTGCTGGGCCTCATCCGCCACCTCGCTCGGGTCGAGCACTCCTGGACGCGCCGCGTCTTCGAGGCACATCGAGCTGCCGCGGCTCTACCGCACCGAGGAGGACCCGGACCTAAACTTCAACCAAGCCGCGGCTGATGACCAGGTCGTCGCCGAAGCGTGGGACACCTGGCACGAAGAGGTCGCACACGCCCGGGCCGTCTACGCCGACCTGGACCTCGACGCCCCGGTTGACGTTCACGGTCAGGAGGCCGAGGCGCGCGACATCGTCATCCACCTGGTCGAGGAGTATGCCCGCCACGTCGGCCACGCCGATCTGCTGCGTGAGTGCATCGACGGGCGCACCGGACAGTAGGCAGTGACCGGACCAATCCCGGAACCAGGCGGCGCGCGTGATCGGCCGTCCCCTCCTGGCTCGGACAGCGCGCACTCATGTCCGCCAAACGTTCCCACTGCGGAGCGGGCTGTCAGCGGGGCAGCGCTTTCTGGTTTAGCTGCCGGACCTTCCAGTCGCGCGGTCCGGGGCCGACCCACTCGAGGGTGACCCTGATGGGTGCGGAGGGTCGTGGCACGATGTTGCTCTCGGTGACGAGGGCTGTTGTGTCAGTGCGCGACGTCACTCCGCGAACCGTCAACGAGGGGCCGAGCTTCTCGATGGTGTCGAGCTCTGCCCACCGCTGGGTCAGGGCGTCCATGCACGGGTTCAACAGGCCGCCGGGGTTAGTCACCCAAACACAGGGCAGGGGTGCGGTGTCCTCATTGCGCCGACTGTCCGCGACGAGCCGTAGGAAGTCCTCGGCCGCGGCCGCCGCATCAGGTTCGGCCTCAGAGCGGCCCTGAGTCCAAAGCGGTAGGCGATAGCTACCGGCGGGCCGGGCTAGCACGGCGCCGGTGATCAGCACGATGAGGACCAAGGCCAGCAGCCAACGCTGAACTCGTGCTCTTGATCTGGTGAGCGGTGTGAACTCGTCAGCCCTGTGATCCATCACCAGCTGACTCCGGCGGGTTCGATGCTGGCCCGGGTCGGCGCCGGTTCGGTCGGGTCGGGATCCCCGGCGAACGTCGCCGAGGTGCGCAGCCGCTGGACCCGGTCGAACGGGGCGAGGATGCCGAACGCCGGCCCCACGACCGGCTTCTCCGGCACGAACGCGATCCCCCCACGCGGCATCTCCGGCCACGCGTCGGACAGGTGGCAACGCGAGTCCTTGCTCAGGTCACGGTGGTCGCCCATGACGAAAATGCGGTCCACGGGCACGGTCACCGCGAACCGGACATCCGACGGGGCGACCCGGGTGCCATCAGGATTGACGTAGAGGTGGGCCGTCTCGTCCAACGGGTAGCCGTTCACGGTCAGCCGGCCCTGGCCGACGCAGCAGACGACCTTGTCGCCGGGCAGGCCGATGACTCGCTTGATCAGATGACCAGGAGTGCTTGCCGTCGGGACGCCGACGAACTCAAGCACGCGGTCAAAGGGGCCGGGCTCCTCGACCGGCTCATCAGGCAGCCAGCCCCCCGGGTCCTGGAACACTACGACGTCACCGCGGTGAAAGCCGGCGACCTTCTGCACCACCACCCGGTCACCCTTGAGCAGGGTGCTCTCCATCGACTCCGACGGGATGATGAACATCTGCCCGATGAAGGCCCGTAGCAGCGAGGACACGATGAGGGCCCCGACGACGACGAAGACCAGCTCCTTTACGAACGACCGCACATGATGAGACCCGCGGCCCGAACGATCCGACCGAGCAGCAACCGGAACACCCACGCTCGAGGTGCCCCCGGCGCGACCGGGATCAACTGCCACGACAAACCCCTCCTCGGCACCCGCGACCCAAACAAGCCCAAGTGCAAGCCTGACCCTACGTGTCACGATCCACCCAGCAACTGAAGTCGCGAGCAACCGGCGTCCTCTTCGTACAAGCCCCGACCGGCAATACCGATGACTTAAGTCCAGCTCCCCTGATCGCAGGAGGGATCCCGTCCAGGTTGGTCCCGCTCAGGGTTCCCTCTGCGTGCTCCGCACGACGGTCGGCAAGCGGAGGGACTGCTGCAGTAGCCGCTCCGCTTGCCGGCGCGAGGCCGGTGCGGCGTGGGGGCAGCTACTCAGGACAAACCCGATGCTGGGGAGGGGAACGGTCAGGCAGCATGGTTGCCATGACAGCCCTGCTCTCGCACACCACGATCGACTGCACCAATGCGTACCAGCTCTCGGAATGGTGGAAGAAGGTGCTCGGCTACGTCGACCTGCCCGGCGACCCCAACAATCCCGGCGACGAAGAGTGCCCGATCCTGGATCCGCGAATGGTCAGCAGTTGCTGTTCATCGAGGTTCCCGGCTTCGATGTCACCACGCCTAAGCGAGTCCACTTCGATCTGCGGCCCGCCGAGGCGAGCCGTGACGAGGAACTGCGTACTCTTCTTGAGCTGGGCGCCACTCAGGTGGCCGACCATCGCGGCATCTACGGACCCAGCACCGGCTGGGTGGTGCTGGCCGATCCTGAGGGCAACCAGTTCTGCATCCTGCGCGCCAAGCATGAGTTTGCCGATGAGAGCTGAGGTCAGAAGAAGCCTGCAGCCGATCCGGGGACGACCTGGTCCAGTCCACAGCACCTTCCCCCAGCGGGGCAGGCCCTGTTGCCGGTGCTACTCACCGGGCTGGCGGGTCCGCCGGTGGCGTTCTTGTGAGGTCTCTGGGACCGCCCCGCCCCCAGACCCGCAACTGCTGGTCAGAGCCTGCGGGCTGACGCCTTCAGACAGGCACCTTCGGGTGGTGGTGCAACGTTTTCCGGTTTGCCGGCCATGTATGGAGTAGGAGTGCACGACCGGAGGGGTGAACATGATGGATTCAGAGCTCGACGAGCTGCTGGCAGCTCATCAGACGACGATCTCGCCTGAGGTCGTTCTGGCCGTCGATGAGCTCGTGACCAGGACCCGTCTCCAGGCAGGCTCACAACCAGTGAAGCGGCCATGGCGTCGCCGGCGCGTTGTCTGGGCTGGGGTGGCTGGGAGTGCGTTGGTTCTGACCGGGGCGGCCGGTTGGCTGTCTGCAGAGCAGCTGCGGACGCCGCCGTTCTCGACCATCCCGGACCGCGTGCAGCGCCTCGAGCCAGCCGTACCGGTGGACTACACCACGGTGGACAACGAACAGGTCCACTGCCAAGCGTTCCTTGAGTTCCAGCACCTCGACCTCGCTCAGGTTGACGCGGTGCAGGCCTACCTCACCGGCCGCGACTGGACCGGGTTCGGGCAGACGGTCTATGACCGCGCAGCCGCCCGGCTTCCGGCTGCGTCCCGCACCTCTGAGCAGGTCAATCAAGAGCTGGGCGAGGTCCTCGACCCAGCTCTCGGGAAGGCTGTCACCGGGGCGGTGTCCAGCGTGCGTTTTCGCGGCTTCGGCAAGGGCCAGCCGACCTACAACGGGTACGCCATGACATGTGGGACCGGTCAGCGATGACGGACAGTCCCTGGGCGCAAACCTCGCCCGCCGCGGCTACTACCGTCGGCGGCCCGGTCGCGGGCGACGTCGACCGTGAGGTCGGGGGCGACATCGACGTGGAGGGGACGATCCGGCAGGAGGCGCCCGATCTCCTCGCGTTCCTGGTTCGCCGGACGACCAACACCGAGGATGCGGCCGACCTGCTCGCGGAGGTGCTGCTGGTGGCGTGGCGCCGCGTCGACGTAATGCCCGCCGAACCCCGGCAGGCTCGGATGTGGCTCTTCGGCATCGCCCGCAAAACCCTGTTGGGTTACCAAAGGGGTAGCCGCCGCCGGGGCGCCTTGACCAACCGGCTCGAAGCCGAACTGCAAGCGGGCTCAACCGCTGGCTTGAACGGCGACCTCACCAGGCCTGAGGACGACCGCACCGACGGGCTTGTCGCCGCACTAGCCAAGCTTCCCTCGGCTGACCGCGAGATCATCAAGTTAACCCACTGGGACGACTTCTCCCTGAGCGAGGCGGCTCAACACCTGCACCTGCGGCCCGCTACCGCCCGCAGCCGCTACCACCGAGCCCGCCGCCGTCTCCGCCAAGCACTTGACTCGACTTAAGTCACTCAGAATTACCGCACAGCAGGCCGTACCTCTCGGGCGTGTCCCGCAATGCTTGAAGGCCGGGGTAGCCGCGTA
>JBBQAB010000058.1:0-3000 GCA_038198385.1 Propionibacteriales bacterium | reverse complement strand
GTGTGGAACGAGCCGTCCTTGTCTACCCGGTTGTAGGTGTGGGCCCCGAAGAAGTCCCGCTGGGCCTGGATCAGGGCGGCCGGCAGACGCTCGGCCCGAATGCCGTCGTAGTAGGCCAGCGAGGAGGAGAACGCCGGGCTGGAAATGCCGTTCTGGGCGGCCCCGGACACGACACGGCGCCACGCGGCCAGGCAGCTGCTCACCGCGTCGACGAAATAGTCGTCGGCCAGCAGCAGCGGAAGCTCGGGCTCGCGCTCGTACGCCTCGGTGATGCGGGTGAGAAAGCGGGCCCGAATGATGCAGCCGCCCCGCCAGATACGGGCCATGGCCCCGCGGTCGATGTCCCAGTCGTAGGTGTCGCTGGCGGCGGCGATCTGGTCGAAGCCTTGGGAGTAGGCGACGACCTTGGAGGCGTAGAGGGCCTGCCGGACGTCCTCGATGAACGCGTCCCGGTCGTCCACCTTCCACTCGCTGGTCCCGGCCTTCAGCTTGGCCAGGCCGGCGGTTCGCTGCGGGACCGAGCCGGACAGGGCGCGGGCGAAGGTGGCCTCGGCGATCCCGGTGATGGGCACGCCGAGGTCGAGAGCGTTCTGCACCGTCCAGCGGCCGGTCCCCTTCTGCTCGGCCCGGTCCAGGACCACGTCGACGAAGGCCTTCCCGGTCTCGGCGTCGACGTGGCTCAGCACGTCCGCGGTGATCTCAATCAGGAAGGACTCGAGGTCACCCTCGTTCCAGGTCTTGAAGATCTCGGAGATCTCGGCAGCAGAGGCGCCGGTCCCCTGGCGGATCAGGTCGTACGCCTCGGCGATGAGCTGCATGTCGGCGTACTCGATGCCGTTGTGGACCATCTTGACGAAGTGCCCGGCGCCGTCGGGGCCGACGTAGGTGCAGCAGGGGACGCCGTCCACCTTGGCCGCGATGTCCTCGAGCAACGGACCCAGCGACTCATACGACTCGCGTGAGCCGCCCGGCATGATCGACGGGCCGTTCAGGGCACCTTCCTCGCCCCCGGAGACCCCCGTGCCCACGAAGTGCAGCCCGTGCTCCTTCAGCTTGGCCTCGCGCCGGATCGTGTCGGGGAAGTGGGCGTTGCCCGCGTCGATGACGATGTCGCCCTCCTCCATCAGGGGGATGAGCTCGTCGATGACCGCGTCGGTACCGGGCCCGGCCTTCACCATGATGATGACGCGGCGGGGCTTCTCCAGCGAGGCCACGAAATCGCCCATGGTCTCCGACGGGATGAAGGTGCCTTCCGAGCCGGCCTCCTCGACCAGGGAATGCATCTTGGCCGCGGTGCGGTTGTGGATGGCGACGCGGTGACCGTGACGGGCGAAGTTGCGCGCCAGGTTGCGTCCCATCACCGCGAGTCCGGTGACACCGATCTGAGCAAGTTCGGCCATGGAAGGAAACTCCTGGAGGTCGTGAGATCATCGACCAGCGAGCGGGGGCCGCTGCTGTTCGACTTAGCGTATCGGTACGCGCTGACGTCGTCGGCGCATGATAATTGCCAGCACCATCTGCACCCGTCGGAGGACCCTATGCTTCAGCCGCTGGGCATCAGTGCCGAGGCCGAGGCCGTCTACGTCGTGCTGGCTCCCATCCAGGCCGCGAGCACCACCCAGCTCGCCGACCTGACCTCGATCGCCATCGAGAAGGTCGAGCTGTGTCTGGACAGCCTGCGTCGGCTCGGCCTGGCCACGGAGCTCTCCGGTGGCCTGTGGCAGGCCCTGCCGCTACCGGAAGTGGTCAAGGCCCTCCGAGCGCAGCGCCTGTCGGAGCTGGAGATGGCCAGCGTGGCCGCCGAGTCGCTGCACAGCCATCTGCTGGCGGCCTCGCAGAGCCAGTCCGACGACATCAAGATCCTGGTCGGTCGCGAGGCCATCATCTCCGCCAACCGCGAGATCTGCGCCTCGGCCCAGAAGGAGATCTGCGTCTTCGACAAGCCCCCGTACGTGGAGACCCGGCCCCCGACCGAACAGGGCCTGAGCGAGGAGGCGCCCGAGTACGACGTCCTCGAGCGCGGGACCCGGTTGCGCTGCATCTACCATCCGGGGTTCGACGCGGATCGCCTCAAGGAGTTGATGCTCTTTGCCGACAAGGGCGAGAACTCCCGGACCGCACCGGTCCCGATGAAGCTCATCATGGTTGACGCGCAACTGGCCATGATCCCGTCGATGCGGTCCTACCTGCCCGGTCACGAGCTGCGGATGTCGATCGTCCGGCACCCGCTGCTGGTCGAGGCTCTGCAGTGGTTGTTCGAGGCGGTCTGGGACACAGCCATTCCGATCGTGGCCGCCGCCCTGACCGAGACAGACCCGCGACGCCAGATGCTGGTATCGCTGCTGATGACGGGGTCCACCGACAACGCGATCGCCAGCAACCTCGGCATCAACGTCCGGTCGGTGCGGCGCTGGATCTCGGAGCTGATGGACGAGCTGGGGGTGACCACCCGCCTGCAGCTCGGCGCGGCGCTGGTCCGAGCCGAACACGTCCGTCACAGCACGTCGTTGGCCAGCCGCTGAGGAGCGGCACCTCGGCGGCGCCTCCCTCCACCCGGGTGAGCTCCCCGGACCCGGCCGCAGGGTCCCGCCCGAGCCGTTCCGGACCGATCGGCCGGAACGGCAACATCGCCCAGGCCGGGAGCCGTAGACGACGCTGGTTATCCGATAACCGGGCCTCAGGGACGGCCCGTTTCCTTCTGATGTCACTGCCCGGGAGATATGACCGGGAATTTCCCTACGGTGCGTGGAATCTTATCTCATTCTGTCATTCCCAGAAGGTCTGACTGATCCACGTGAGGTCAAATCCTGGCTACTCTCACATCATCTCGGGCGTGTTTCCACCGGTCGACAAGCTGTCGGCCGACGACTCGATCAGATGTTGTGAGCGGCCGTGGTGGTGAGGTTGTGGGCCTTCGGTGCGGCCAGGTTGTGGGCCGTCGGGGCGGCCAGGTTGTGCGCACCGGTCACGGCCAGGTTGTGGGCCGTCGGGGCGGCCAGG
>JBBQAB010000057.1:0-3050 GCA_038198385.1 Propionibacteriales bacterium | reverse complement strand
GCTTCTGATGTCTCGGTGTGCCACCGTCTCAGAAGCTCCACCAAGGCAGTCGCATCCGGGCACCTGTGGCCTTGTTCGATATCGCTCACGACAACTCCATTCTCGGGAAGCTGGCGTGAACCCTAGGCCATCGGCTTTGACCAAGGTTACCTGGCTTGAGGGAGACTGGCCAGATGGCCGACTGGAGTGCGCTGGCCCAGCTCCTTTCTGGAGTTGGCGATCGGATCACGTTGTCGTGGAGCGAGCTGAACATCTTGGTCGGCGGCCTGCCGCCCTCCGCAACCAACCACCGGGCGTGGTGGAGCGGAGACCGCCCCCACGTCAACACGTGGCGGTCGGCCGGCTTCGCCCTGGCCGAGGTGCGGCTGGGTCAACGGGTGTCCTTCGTCCGCGTCGGTGCGACACCGACGACCGAGACCAACCGCACCCGCCAGCGGGTTGCCCCACGGCCGCAGAAACCACGAGAGCACGACGGCGGGGAAGGTGCCCCCGATCTTCTCCTCCTGGCGTGCGTCCAGTCCAAGCAGCAACAACCGGCCGCCGCCCAGGACCTGTACATCTCTCCGCTCTTCCGAAAACAACGCCGGTACGCCGAAGGGACCGGTGTCCCCTGGTTCATCCTCTCCGCCGAATATGCGCTCGTGGAACCGCACCAGTGGCTGGCCCCGTACGAGCTCTACCTGCCCGAGACAACTAACGCCTACCGCGCCGCCTGGTGCTTGTGGGTCGCGGAGCGGCTGAACCGGCTGGCCGGTCCCTTGCGGGGCAGGAGGGTTAAGGTGCACGGCGGCTCGGCCTACGTCCTCGCGGTGCGCCCGGCGCTGGAGGGGTTGGGTGCCACGGTCACCGATCCACTGCAGGGGCTCCGGCTGGGTGAGCGTCTGGCCTGGTACGACGCCCAGGTCGAAGTACCCTCACGCCCGCCATCGGCGCTGCCAGACGTTGCCGCCCTCACCAGCGATCTGCTGGACAGGTCGCGTGCCGTCGAGCCGCAGGCGTTCCTGGCCACGGGTGGCACCGATCTGAAGCGCCCGGGCCTGTACAGCTGGTGGGTCAACCCGGCCGGTGCCCACGACCTGAGCGTAGGTCTCAATATCGGTCTGAAGCCTGGGCTGATCTATGCCGGGCTGGCCGGGGCCACCCGCTGGCCCAGTGGCAAGCGGTCGAACAACACGCTGTGGTCGCGGGTCGCCGGCATGCACCTCGCCAACAACCACGCGCTTTCGACCTTCCGGTTTACCCTTGCCGCCCTGCTAAGCCATCGCATCGGGTCCACCCCCGTGGACGAAGCCGCGCTCACACACTGGATGCAGGAACACCTCCGGGTCATCACGGTTCCCTTCGACGATGCGGACCGTCTTGGCGAGGCAGAGGAGGCCATGCTTGCCGTTCTCAACCCACCGCTGAACCTGCAAGGCATGACGTCAACCCCGGTTCGCAGAGCAGTCAGCGAGCTTCGGCGGGCCCTGAAGCAAACCTGAACCGCACTGGCGGCTGGCCCACCGAGGCAGGACCTCGGCGGGCCCAGACTGCCTACCTCACCAGGCGTAGTCCTCCGGCGCGGTCTTGTGACCCGGGAACAACTCGTCGAGCTTGTCCAGGGTCGCCGTGTCCAGCTTGATGTCGACCGTCTTCAGCGCGCTGTCGAGCTGGTCGGGCGTACGCGGTCCGATGATCGGGGCGGTCACGACCGGCTGGTGCAGCAGCCAGGCCAGACCGAGCTCGGCGGCACTGTGGCCGAGCTCGTCGGCCAGGTTCTCGAAGCCCTGGATGGCCTCGCGGTTGAGCTCCAGCTCCTCGGAGCGGTCGTTGCGGCGGCTGCCCTCCTCGATCTTCTTGATCACACCGCCGAGCAGACCGCCCTGCAGGGGCGACCACGGGATCAGGCCGAGGCCGTAGTGCTCGGCGGCCGGGATGACCTCGAGCTCGACGTCACGTTTGAGCAGGTTGTAGATCGACTGCTCGGACACCAGGCCGACGAAGTGCCGACGGGCCGCGGCCTCCTGCGCCTGGGCGATGTGCCAACCGGCGAAGTTGCTGGAGCCGACGTAGAGCACCTTGCCCTGCTGGACGGCGGCGTCCATGGCCTGCCAAATCTCCTCCCACGGGGTGGCCCGGTCGACGTGGTGCATCTGGTAGAGGTCGATGTAGTCGGTCTGCAGGCGCTGCAGGCTCTTGTCGAGCGCGCGCCGGATGTTGAGCGCGGACAGCTTGCCGCTGTTGGGCCACGTGTTCTCGTAGCCCTCGCCGGGCATGTCGCCGTACAGCTTGGTGGCGATCACAGTCTTCTCCCGCCGCCCCCCACCGCTGGCAAACCAGCTGCCGACGATCTCCTCGGTGCGGCCCACGCTGACGTCGCGGCCGTAGACGTTGGCGGTGTCGAAGAAGTTGATGCCGGCGTCGTGGGCGGAGTCCATGATGCTGTGGCTGGTGGGCTCGTCGGTCAACGGACCGAAGTTCATCGTGCCCAGGCACAGGCGCGAGACCGACAGGCCCGTACGGCCGAGGTGCGTGTATTCCATGACGTCTCCTACTGCTCGGGGTGTTGAGGTTCTTGGGGTGTTCAGGGTGCTGGACCGCCACACACAGCTCCAGGGCCGGGGCGCGGTGCACGCGAGGCGACGTTACCCGGCCGGGTCTGCGGCCCACCGGGCGGTGTCGGATCATGGGCCGGGTCGGACGGGCGCCGGATGAGGCCACCCACCCCGATCGGGCGAGGGAGACCGAGGAGATGACGATGAGCGATCGGCAGCAGTTCGACGGCGAAGAGTTCCTGAGTATGGAGACGTTCCGCAAGACCGGCGTTGGTGTCAAGACGCCGCTCTGGTTCGCCGAGCACGACGGCGAGCTCCTGATCTGGACCGACGGCAGCTCGGGCAAGGTCAAGCGGATCCGGAACAACCCTGACGTACGGGTCGCGCCCTGCAAGCGGTTCGGCGAGGTCACCGGCGAGTGGGTGGCCGCCCGGGCCTCGGTCGACGAGTCATCCGAGGGCGTCGCCCAGGTGGCGGCATTCCTGCGGCGGAAGATCGGCGTCTTCTTCGTCCTCT